>JAYRXB010000254.1:0-4181 GCA_041917735.1 Cyclobacteriaceae bacterium | reverse complement strand
GGTCGGCTTGCGGATCAATCCAAAATGGTACATCATGGCCAGCTCTACGGTCCGCCAACACACCAGCACCATGATTCCCAAGGGGCTTGCCGCTGTGCTCGTGGATGGAACCGCATCGCTCGTCAACAGTTACAGCAATACCTCCCCGCAGGCTGAGATGCTCGCTTACCTGCAAACTGCCTTGGGGGCTTCGTACCAATTGAATGATCGACTTACGCTGGGCGCACGCATAAAGTTTCTCAATGGACTGGCCAACGTAACCACCGAACGTTCATCGATGATTGTTGAGGTGGACAACAACTACACCATGCGACTTACCGGAGATGCCCTCGTGAGGACTTCGGGTATTTCCACGTCAGGGACCAACGGGGGCTATCAATTGGGGGATAACCTCGGCAACAACTACGGGTGGGGTATGGATCTGGGCGCAAACTATGAGTTTATGGAGAAGCTTCAGGTTAGCGTAGCGATCAATGACGTTGGCTTTATCAGTTGGGGCAACAACACCCGGGCTTATTCCCTGGACCCCTCACGGGCACAATATGTTTTCTCTGGTTTTGATGTGAATCAACTCCTGGACGACAACAGCGATTACCTCCATCAGCAACTGGATTCCCTTGAAGCAAAATTTGAAATGGCCGAAGCGCCCACCGGCTCCTATACAACGGCACTCCCGTCGCGGTACTACCTGGCCGCGAAGTACGAACTGGTACCCAGACTGTGGGTGGGTACGCTCTTCTTTGGCGAAGGATTCCGCGATCGGTTTGCGGCAGGCATGACGGCCTCGCTGAATAAGGATTTTGGAAACTGGCTCAGCGCGTCCTTCACCTATACAGTGTCCAATCGGTCGTACAACAACATCGGGGCGGGATTGTCTTTCAACCTTTCACCCGTACAATTTTACATACTCGGCGACAACTTGCTCATGGCCCCGGCGACATTGGTGGCGGGCGATAGCTTCAACGATTACCTCAACAACAGTCAGCTCCTGACCGTGCGCGCCGGGCTTAACCTGGTCTTCGGTTGGGACAAAACAGCAACATCGAAAGGAAAGCCCTCCAGCGACTCGGCTAATCCCAAGAAGCAGTCGAAGAAGACCAAAACCAGGAATACGTACGGTAGGTCACCCCAGAAAAAGTGAGGCCATGAAAAAAGCCCCGCTTTAGGCAGGGCTTTTTTTATGCGATAGATTCCGATCAGCTTCCGCAAGCTTCACAGGCATCCGGATTGTCGAGCGAACAGGCCATGTCGGCTCGCTTCTGTTCGTCGGCGTAGGGAATGGCCTGCTGGCCTTCTGCCATGGCGGTCGACACCATGGCGGGCTGCGTTGCCGCAACCATCGCGGGTTCAGCCACAGCAACCACGGTCTCTTCGGCTGCGGGCTGCTGCACAGAAGCCTTGTCTACGGTGAACTTGATCGCGTCGGCGGCAGCGGTGGAGCGGAGGTAATACATGCCGGTCTTCAGACCCTTCTTCCATGCATAGAAGTGCATCGACGTCAGCTTCCCGAAATTCGGGTTGGTGATGTGGATGTTAAGGCTTTGCGACTGGCAGATATAGGCTCCGCGGTCGGCGGACATGTCAATGATAGACTTCTGCGAAATCTCCCAAACCGTGCGGTAGATATCCTTGATGCTCTGGGGAATTTCCGGGATCGACTGCACCGAGCCGTTGGCGCCGATGAGCTTCTGGCGCATCGCATCGCTCCAAAGGTTGAGGCTCATAAGGTCGCGCATCAGGTGCTTGTTGACCACGATGAATTCTCCGGACAGTGTACGCCGGGTATAAATGTTGGAGGTGTAGGGCTCGAAACACTCGTTGTTGCCAAGGATCTGTGATGTAGAAGCCGTAGGCATCGGAGCCAGGAGCAGGGAGTTGCGTACGCCATGCTGTTTCACTTCACGCTTCAGCTGATCCCAGTTCCAGCGACCCGATGAAGGCGTTACACCCCACATGTCAAACTGGAAGATGCCTTTGGAAACCGGTGAGCCCTTGAAGGTCTCGTAGGGGCCGTTCTTTTTCGCTTCTTCCATGGATGCTTCCATGGCGCCGAAGTAAATCGTCTCGAAAATGTCGGCATTCAGTCCACGTGCCTCTTCGGAGTCGAACGGCATGCGCAGCATGATGAACACGTCGGCCAGTCCCTGCACGCCAAGGCCGATGGGGCGGTGACGCATGTTGGAGCGCTTGGCTTCCGGTACCGGGTAATAGTTGATGTCAATGACCTTGTTGAGGTTGCGGGTAACCACTTTGGTGATCTCGTACAGCCGCTGGTGATCGAACTTTCCATCGGCTGATACGAACTTGGGCAATGCGAGCGAAGCCAGGTTGCACACGGCGATTTCGTCCGAAGACGTATACTCCATGATCTCGGTGCACAAGTTGCTGGACTTGATGGTGCCGAGGTTCTTCTGGTTCGACTTACGGTTCGCGGCATCCTTGTAGAGGATGTAGGGGGTACCGGTCTCGATTTGGGATTCGAGCACTTCAAACCAGAGGTCCTGCGCTTTTACCTGGCGGCGGAACTTGCCTTCCTTCTCGTACTTTTCGTAGAGTCGCTCGAAATCCTCACCCCAGCAGTCGGCCAGGCCGGGTGCTTCGTTCGGGCAGAACAATGACCACATCTCATTCGCTTCGACGCGCTTCATGAAGAGGTCGGGGATCCAGAGTGCGTAGAAGAGGTCGCGGGCGCGCATCTCTTCCTTGCCGTGGTTCTTTTTCAGGTCAAGGAATTCGAAGATATCGGCATGCCACGGCTCGAGGTAAATGGCGAAGCTGCCTTTACGCTTGCCACCACCCTGGTCCACATAGCGCGCGGTCATGTCGAAGTTGCGGAGCATCGGTACCACGCCATTGGATGTGCCACCGGTGCCCTTGATGTAGGATCCTTTGGCGCGTACGTTGTGGATGCTCAGGCCGATTCCGCCGGCGGACTGCGAAATTTTGGCGCAGTTCTTCAGCGTATCATAGATGCCATCGATGCTGTCATCCTTCATCGTCAGCAGGAAGCACGATGAAAGCTGCGGCTTGGGGGTTCCGGCATTGAAAAGCGTAGGTGTCGCGTGCGTGAACCACTTTTCGGAGAGCAGGTTGTAGGTTTCGATCGCTGCGGGAATGTCTTCACCATGGATGCCGACGGCCACACGCATGAGCATGTGTTGCGGACGTTCAACCACCTTGCCTTCGATTTTCATCAGGTACGAACGCTCGAGGGTCTTGTACCCGAAATAGTCGTAGCTGAAATCGCGGTCATACAGTACGGCATCATCCAGTTCGGCAGCATGCGTCTTAATGACTTTCCAGGTTTCCTTGGATATCATGGGCGCATTCTGGCCGGTCTTGGCATCCACGTGCTGGTAAAGCCGCTTCATCGTATTGGAGAACGACTTGCTGGTGGTCTTGTGCAGGTTGGACACCGCGATGCGGGCGGCGAGTTTGGCAAAGTCAGGGTGACGGGTCGTCATCGTGGCGGCGATCTCGGCAGCCAGGTTGTCAAGTTCCTGGGTGGAAACGCCGTCGTACAGGCCATTGATCACTTTCATGGCCACCTCTACGGGGTTAACAAATTTCGGATCGAGGCCATAGCAGAGTTTCTCGATCCGGGCAGTGATCTTATCGAACTTGACGGACTCTCTGTGTCCGTCCCGCTTCACTACGAGCATGTCGTGGGGTTGTTAGGGTGTTGAAAAAGTTTAAAAAATGGTCTCATAAGGTATCAAAAATCTTCATTCAATGAAAATTTCGGTGCCGCTTCTTTTTCGGTGCTCTTCATGACGCCGGCCTTTTGGTACTCGGCCACGCGTTTTTCGAAGAAATTGGTCTTTCCACGCAGGGAAATCATCTCCATAAAGTCGAACGGGTTGGTGGCGCCATAGATCTTCTTGCCCACCAGCTCGTTCAGGAGGCGGTCGGCCACAAACTCAATGTATTGGCACATGAGCTGGGAATTCATGCCGATCAGGTTAACCGGCAGGGCATCGGTGACAAACTCCTGCTCGATTTTCACGGCGTCGCGAATGATTTCAATGACGCGCTCTTCCGGGAGGCGGTTGACCACGTGCTTGGTGTACAGGTGACAGGCAAAGTCACAGTGCAACCCCTCATCGCGCGAGATGAGTTCGTTGGAGAAACTCAGCCCCGGCATCAAGCCGCGCTTCTTCAGCCAGAAGATGGAGCAGAAG
>JAYRXB010000253.1:0-2791 GCA_041917735.1 Cyclobacteriaceae bacterium | reverse complement strand
GGTGTAGGTGGAGTTGATGAACGCAAAGAAGCCGATGGAAGAGGCGGGGTCGAATTGGGTATATCCCAGGCGGAACTGGTGGGCGTATCCCGGGCTCAGGTTGGGATTTCCGGAGGACAGGTTGAGCGGGTCGGTGTTATCCACTACCGGCTGAAGCTGCTGGATGGTCGGTTCCTGCATGTTCGTCTCGTAGTTGAACGTGAGGTGCTTGAAGCTTGTAAAGTCGTAGTTGAAGCGCGCCACGGGCAGGATGTTCTCAAACGTCCGGTCAATGGTGGTGTCGCGCAGGGTGAGATCGCCCTTGAGCCGCGTGTTCTGGTAGCTGGCACCAACGGTAAAGTTGAATTTCTGCCGGTTGACGCGCAGGTTCAACCCCGGACGGCTATACAGGTAGTTGCTGTTGTAGCGGTTGCTCAACGTATCGTTATACACCGGTGTGCCGCTGTTGATGTTATACACGTCACGAATGACGTCGTTGCGGTTGGTTCGAATGGAATAGTTGGCCTCCAGGTACTTTCTGCCCCCGAGCGGTTCCGTGTAGGATACCTGCGCGCCGTAGGTGTAGTTCTCGTTCTTCTGTGTATTGGTTTGTTCAATCACCTTTTTTTCCGGCACATTGGTAAAGAATTCGTTGGTGGATGAAAGTGTTCCGTCTGAATTCGTCTGGCTGAACCCGGCCGTCAGCGTCGTGGAGATCGTTCTCCCTTTTTTCGGGAACCGATGGCGGTACAAGAGACTGGTGTTGAGGTTGGTTGACCTTCCATTGTTATAGGTGTCTCGGAGACTCTCGTTCTGAAGGCCACCACCCGTATTGTAGGTCTGACTAACGCTCTGAATAGATTGTTCACTGTTTGTGAGCGTCCCCGATGCCGTGAACTTGAGTGAATTGGCGGAGTCTATGGCATGATCGATTACAAGGTTGCCGCGGTGATTGTCGCTCTGGTTCATCTGCTTGCTGGCCTGGTTGAAGTTGTAGCTTCCATTCGGCAAGTAATTGATGCGATTCAGCACCTGGCTGATGTTCTGGTTCAGGTTATTGTAGAAATAGCTCGCGTTCAGCTTCGTTTTGGTGCCAAAGTCCTGGTTGGTATTGAGGCCGCCGGCATAGTTGGTCAGGATTCCGTTTTGCCGTCCACCAAAATTGAGCGGCACACCATTCATGTTGTTTCCGTCCAGTTGAATGGTCATCCGTCCACCACCGCCACCCATCATTTGTTGGGATCCTCCGCTAAAGTTCATGTAGTCATCCATCGAGAACCCTTGTTCATTGACGTTGTTTCCCATGCCCAGGAACGATAACTGCTCTCCTTTCGAGAACTTGTTGATGCTGGCCCGTGCCTGGAAGCGATCGTCGGTGCCGGCACCGGCCATCAGGTTGCCAAAAGCTCCGTTGCGCTTCTCTTCTTTCAGCTCCAGGTTAATTGTCTTTTCGCGCTGGCCGTCATCGATCCCGGTAAAGACGGCTTGATCAGATTTCTTATCAAATACCTGGACCTTGTCGATGGCATCGGCCGGGAGGTTGCGGGTCGCCAGCTTGGGATCACGCCCAAAGAATTCGCGGCCGTCTACCATGACCCGTTGCACCTGCTCTCCCTGTGCCCGGATGGAGCCATCGGTCTCCACTTCAATTCCTGGCATTTTTTTCAGCAAATCCTCCACGTTGGCGTTCTGCTTTACCTTGAAAGATTCCGCATTGAATTCTATCGTATCCCGTTTCACGGTAACGGGGGCCTTTTCGCCCTTGATGATCAACTCCTCCAGCTCTTTGGAAACCGGCGCCATCGTCAGACGACCCAGGTCCATCACCGGCGATGAAAACTCCGATGCAGCCACGTTGCGAATGGCGGCGGCATACCCGACGAAGGTAATTTTCAGCTGGTAGTCACCCCGTGCGACATTCTTTAGTTCAAACACACCTTGGCGGTCCGTGGATCCAAAACTTACCAGCGACGAGTCCTTTTGCTGGAGCAGCATCACCGTCGCCGAAGGCATCCCGCTTTTCAGGGTGTCTGTCGCTTGTCCCCGAATGACA
Organism: Cyclobacteriaceae bacterium; assembly: GCA_041917735.1. Lineage (GTDB taxonomy): Bacteria > Bacteroidota > Bacteroidia > Cytophagales > Cyclobacteriaceae > ELB16-189. The sequence continues at coordinate 759 of JAYRXB010000253.1, read as the reverse complement.
AACTTTTGGGCCGATGAGGCGAGTGCCAGCAGAACGAAGGCAGGGAGGAGTATTTTCTTGATCATAGAAATCAATTGCTGGTTAATGGGGTTCCGAGTGGGTTGTTTGTATCAGTTACGGATCACCATCCGTCCATTGCCGCCCATTTGTCTCATGGTCTCTTCGACAATCTTTCGGAATTCGGCCTGGGTCACTTTTTGTCCGCTGGCGGGAATCTTCATCTCGCTCTTTTTCAATTCGCGCATTTCAATCTTCCGCGCCACAAGTACCCGCTCACCACTATTCACGTCGACAGCCAATACAGCTCCCGGTAGTGTACCAAACTGCTCAGGACCAAGCATCGGGCGAAGTTGATCCGTATACCAGGCGGTAATCTCCAGCTTCCTGTCCGGCTGCCGCTCGTCTACGTACCACGCCATCTTGCAGAGGTATCCCTGGATCTCCTTGGTTTCGGTACCCAGCTTCCAGGGGGATATCTTCAACGTGTCTTCGATGAGGTAGTCTTTGCCCATGAACTCCCGCTTCGAAATCAGTGACGTATTTGCAGGGTTTATGTAAACTTCATCATTAGGCTGCCGCATCTGAATGCGCACGCCTCCGCCGTGACCACTGACCATGTCCTCTTCCTCGTCTTCGATCAATGGTTTATAGAGCGATTCGTTCGCATTGAAGAACAGCTGTTGCTTCGTGGTTCTGAATTCGGGGATCATGGCCTTCTGGGCCTCTTGTCCGGGAGGAATACGACGGTGCAGGTTTACC
>JAYRXB010000252.1:0-5015 GCA_041917735.1 Cyclobacteriaceae bacterium | reverse complement strand
GGTTACTGGTCACACTGACTTTCGGTTAGAACACCAAACACGGATTGAGTTTACAGTTTGTATCCCTTATGCTCCCAGGCCCCTTGCCCCTAAAGGGGAACCACTATCCGAATGATGGCCGATCCACCGATTACAGATTACCGGTCACCGGTTACTGGTCACCCTGACTTTCAGTTAGAACACCAAACACGGATTGAGTTTACAGTTTGTATCCCTTATTCTCCCAGGCCCCTTGCCCCTAAAGGGGAACCACTATCCGAATGATGGCCGATCCACCGATTACAAATTACAGATCACGGATTACAGACTACGGACTACAGACTACCGTCACCACCCACCATTCCCCCTCCCCAAACCCCTAAAGGGGAACCACTAGTGGATAGTTGGCGGGTCTACCGATTACAGATCACTGATTACTGATTACAGGTTACAGGTTACAGGTTACAGATTACAGATAACTGGCCACCGCCCCCCTTCGTCGGACTAGCCGGTCACAGTTCACCTCACTCCATCTTCCCGTGGTAGCTCATCCGGAATCCGATCTTCTGTCCGGCACCGAGCTCCTGGGTTTTTTCGAGCTTTTGGTACAGGGTAATGAACTTCACCTGCGTATAGGGCGGAGCCATCAGGTCATTTTCGATGGCCAGCGTGAGGGCGAGTTTGACGAGGATATTGAGATCGGCCTCGGTTATGGGGCTCTCGGATATGTGGCTGAATACTACGCCAAGTTTTCCTTCTCCCTCGATGATGTAGCGCCCGTCGTGGTTGATGAGCAACCGCGCCAGGAGGTAGCCGGGGTCGTTGACACGGTGAAACTTCAGGGAATCCGACATGAAATTATAGATCATGATCTGCCCGAAGTAGCGGTTGATTTCGGCAGCCTGGATGTAGGGATCCTTCATCACTTCGTGCGTATCATCGAAGGTGACGATGTTGGTATGCAGCACAAACACCAGCATATCGCCGGCCAGCTTGACCTGGAATTCGTGCTCGTTGATGCGTTCAAAGCCCAGGGTGACGTCGGTGTCGCCCGGCTTTGTCTTCTTCTTCAGTTCTGCAATCACCCGCTTGGATTCCTTGGCCAGCAATTCAAAGGCGGAAATCAGCTTTTTATAGGTAACCTGCTTGGCCGTTGATTTGTACTCCAGCAACTTTTGAATTCGATCGAGTGGATCCTCTTCGACACCTTTTTCCATGCGATTCGTTAATTGTGTTGTAATTTAGAGAATGAATCCCAATCCCCTGTTGTATGGAAACCCCCGATGAAGGAAAAGCCGAGAAAATATTCCGCGATCTCGGAAAGCGCCTCGACCAATTTGCGGCAGAAGCTCAGGAAGCAGGCTCCCGCATGGAGGTCGACTTCCGCAAGAAATTTGAGGAACTGAAAGCTTCCGCAGAGCGCCTAAAGAAAGAAACCGAAAGCAAGGAGCGGTGGCAAGAAGTGGAAGCCGCCCTCAAGAAAGCGGGAGAAGAACTCGAGCGTGCCGCCAAGGCCGCCTTCGGAAAACGTGAAACGCCCAATAGCTAAAAGCTAAAGGCCAACGGCTAAAAGCCAATAGCCAAACTCTTCAAATGTCCACACTTTTCCAGGTTCCTCGCCTGAAAAGGAGAATAGCTACGACCGCGATTACGCTTTCGGCTATGGCGATGGCCCAGAAGACACCCAACGCCTGGAGTTCGGTTTGCGTGGAGAGCGCCCAGGCCAGGGGCACCTGGAACAACCAGTAGCAAAACAAGTTCAGGATCGTAGGCGTGCGGCTATCGCCGGCGCCATTGAATGCCTGAACCACAACCATGCCATAGCCATAGAACACATAGCCAAAGGCTACGATGCGGAGGCACTGTGTTCCGTAATACACCACCTGGTCATCTACGGAAAAAATGCGCATGATCGGCTCCGAGATGAAATAGAAGAAGATCGATACGAGCCCGAGAAAGACCATGTTGAGAAATCCAGCCCGCCAAACGGACGTTTCTGCTCGATCCGGCTTTTGGGCACCGAGATTCTGCCCGACCAGCGTAGCGGCCGCATTGGCCATTCCCCAGCTGGGTAGAATGGTGAAGATGATGATTCGGATCGCAATCTGGTAGCCGGCAAACGCCGAACTCCCAAACGTCACAATGATTCGGGCAAGAAAGAGCCAGCTCGCGGTTGAGATCAGAAACTGCCCCACGTTGCCGGCGGCTACTTTCAAGAGCCGAACAACGACCGAACCGTCCACCACCATCGTGTTGCGTTGAATCTGAATCACGCCGCGTGAGCCCATCATGAAAATCAGCTGGTACAGCACGCCCGATCCGCGGCCGATGTTGGTCGCGATGGCCGCACCTTCCACGCCATAGGCCGGAATCGGACCCCACCCAAAGATGAGGATTGGATCCAGGATCATGTTGAGGATGTTGGCGATCCACAGCGAGTGCATGGCGATGGCCGCATTGCCAGCACCCCGAAAGATGGCGTTAACCAGAAACAAGGCCACGATGGTGAAGTTGCCGGTGAGCATCCACCACGTATAGCCCGAGCCAACGGCGATGACCCTATCGGAAGCCCCCATCAGGCGGAGGATATCCTGGTGGAAAAATAATCCGACGAAGGTGATCAATACCGAAATCACGGCGCCGATGTAGAGTGCGTTGACGGCGGCAACCGCCGCTCCCGGCCGATCCTGTTCGCCGACCCGGCGGGCCACCATGGCCGTAGCCGACATACCCAGTCCCATGGCCAGTGAGTAGACAATGGCGATCACTGATTCGGTGAGTCCGACCGCGGTCACGGCATCGTTGTCATTTAGCCGGCTGATGAAGAAGATGTCAACCACCGCCAGCATGGATTCCATGGCCATTTCCAGGATCATGGGAATGGACAAGAGGAATATCGCGCGGTTGATGCTGCCCTCGGTGAAATTCTGTTCGGTACCGAGAACGGCTTGCTTAAAAAGAGAAAAGAAAGAGGATACTTTACGAAGCCACTGCATACGAAGTCATTAAAGGTAAGAAAGGAAGACTACACCCCGATCGGGGCAGGCCGTGTCAGGACGGCAAGGATTCAAGCCGGAAAATCGGATTGAATCAAAACAGGGACTTCATAGGCAGTGCGATGGTAGGGCAAGTATACGAAAAGGAGGCCGATGGGTTGCAAAATCAATTCAACGACTTCGTGCCCGGTCTCATTTCAGGTAAAAGACCCCTTTCAGACGCGCCTCCTCCCAGGGACGCTGGGCACCGTTGGAGAGCCGCTCGACGGCATTGCGCGTATTCATGAATACATCTTCGATGCGCTGGGAAACACCAAGTTGCTTTACCAATTCTCCCGTATAGAGCCCGTTGTCACGGTCGCCATCCGAAGCGACCGATCCGGGATCCGTCGAATATGCGATGAGGGTACCGCTGGGTGTCTGAACGCGGGCAAGCCCCGATCCGCCGCTTCGCTTGCCCGTCGGGAAGGGGTTGTTGCGACAGGCATCGAGAATGATCATGTTCAGTCCTTCATCGTTGGCGAACTCCATGGTACGAATAACGCCAGTCAGGGGAATAGCTTTTTGCTTGACATCGAGTGCCGACTGGATGTTCGCATCAACCGGCACCAGGTAATTGGTGCCATCGACTTCAAGGCCATGTCCTGCATAGAAGAAAATCGATACGTCCACAGTCTGCGCCTTGTCACCAAAGGCATAAATGGCATTCTTCATCTGTTCGTACGTGCCATCGAGGACCTTCATCACTTCAAATCCAAGTGCCTGCAATTCAACGGCCATGCTGGCTGCGTCGTTCCGGGTATTGCGAAGTTTGGCCGTGGAGGCATATTCAGCGTTGCCAATAACCAGCGCAAGGCGCTTACCTTGTGGCTGCTTGGCTCCTGTTGTCGTCGCGGCCTTCGAAGTCTCTTTGGGTTCATAGGTGACATAAAAATCTTTCTCTGTCACCACCGATTGGGTATTCTGAACCGTTACAGTGATCTTGTTCTTGCCCTTCGCAAGGTTGATATCGTGCGAAAAAGACTTACTAAAATCGAAGGTTGCCGTCTCCCCGTTGACAAAGACGGCAGAGACTTTGTCTGTACCCTCAATGGTTCCTGCCACATGAAGCTTCGGCTCTGTTACCACCTGCTCACCATATCCTCGATGAAGTCCGGGTTGGCTGATCTTAATGTCAGGCGGGTCATTTCGGACCACTTCGTAAAGGTTAACCACACCTTTTGCGGTGCCCACGGCCAGGAATAGTCCGTCATCGGATAACGAAATGGCGGTAGGCTTCTCATCTACAGCCACGCTGCTTCCCACTTCCGACCGTTCAAGGTTCAGGAGATTGATGGTGCGGCTGTCTTCCGAATAATAGGCGACATGATTGGGGCCAGGCCCAAGTGCCATGCCATCGACACGGTAGCGAAGCGGAACGCGCTTCACCTCCTGGCCGGAAACCCAATCGTATACGACGATCATGTTGCGCCGCTCCATGGTAATTCCTTTCTGCGAAGCTCCTTTCGGAATAAAGACCTCTTGCAGGCCAATGAGAAAGCGGTCGCCGCCGCTATTGGTGGCTACCGAGTGAATGATCGAGCGCGAATTGGCAAACTCTCCACTTTGAAGCTTCAATTGCCTCAGCAATTTTTGGTTTAACGGATTGTAAGCGAACGCATCTCCTTTATCCGAAATGGCGGCCAGTTGCTGACCAAAACGATCATAACCGATAAACGCACAATTCTTGATGATCGCGTTGGCTGGCACCCTACCGGCCGTCATGCCGGATTTCAAATCGAAGATCTGGATCTCGTTGCTGGAGTTTACCCAGGTCACATACTGTTGCGTCGGATCCAGGCATGCCACCTTGACCTCCTTGTCCACTTTTATGGGGGCAACCGGGGCAAAATCTTTCGTCGAAACCTGAAAAGCCTGGCCCGTCTCATCCAACAGGAAGAAATAGTTATCGTTGTCGACAAAATCCTGGGCAGCGAGGCGTGGCCTGGAGGCAATTGATTTTACCTCCTGGCCATCCTCGACGGTCCTGATGCTGAGGCT
>JAYRXB010000251.1:0-4020 GCA_041917735.1 Cyclobacteriaceae bacterium | reverse complement strand
TGGGCGCTGCTCATATTCCGCGAGAACAAACTCTCGGGAGGAGTGGCTGTGTAGGTGGTGGACGCACTTTCAGGGGCATACCGGCCATTGGCCTGGAGGGAGTACGACCCGCTTGCACTGACAGGGGGTTCAATGATCTCGATGGACGAATAGAATCGTTGCGGACCGTTGTTGAAGATCATGATCTTGCCGGCCTGCGGCAACCCCTGGGCGATCCAGTGGGTGTGGTGCTGAAGGAAAATCTTGGTGTCGTCGACCGTACCTTTGCGATACGCCATGGGATTGCCCCAACGGTAGAGGATGTCTCCGCCTTTTCCCTGGCGTCCGCCGCTGTGCGTCGCGGCTTGGGCGGTGGTGGTGCTGTGATCGATCACCCAGAGTTCGTTGAATCCATGGACGGATATCATGATCTGGTCCAGTTGGGGATTGTAGTCAAGCGCATTGGCATGCAGCCAATCTTTCTTTCCGTCGGTAGCAAAGTTGAAGTCTGCAAGCTCCGGGTGATCGGCGACGACGCCGAAATTTGCTTTGGTAGGGTCATAGTCCTGGATAAGGTGGTCCATTACGTGCCATTCCCATACGATTTCTCCGCCGTCGGGGACAATGGGTCGGACTTCTACAATATGCTCAGGCCACAGCTCACCATCCGTAATGAGTGCAGGGTTGCGCCCGGCCGCCAGCGTCTGTTCCAGGGTTTTTCTTTCCCACGCGAGGATCAGGACGTTGCCGTTGGGCATGGGAAAGATGTCATGGTGCTGCCTGACCAGGTCGTCGTTGTAGGTAAACTCCCACAAGAGCTTGTTGTTCCAATCAAAGAGTTCCAACCCGCCGCCGGCGCCGCCGCTGGCATTCAGCACCGGGTTGGTCAACTGGCGCGTACGCAGCAACGTTCCATTGGGCCGAAGGTACATCGTGTGGGCCGCAGGGTATGCGCTGGTCCATTTATTCACAACGCGACCACAGCCGTCGATCAGGTACGCTTCATTGTAGTTGGTCGGATTGTACAGGATGTAACCATCCTGGGTCCCGTCGGCTATGACGAGGGGACCGGCAATCTTCTGCGCCGACGCCGGCAGGACAATCAACAAGGTGAAGACGAGGAGGATGGGCTGCAGCCTTTTCATGGCAAACGACAGTGATCTTCCTGCAAAATAAGCATAAAGTTGTTTGGGGCACCAGTTGGCAACTTAATTCGGGTAGTTTGGATAACCCTTGGCACAGATTTGCGTTTGGGTACTTTTGTTTGCACATGAAAAATAGCCCTTTTGATACGGATGCCGCGATCGAAAGCCTCGTCGCCCAATTTCGTAACCGGACCTTGCCCAAGGAGGCGTGGACCCACGAAGCGCACCTTATCACGGCCATCTGGTTTCATGTTCATCATAGCCCGGACGAAGCAATCGCCTACCTGCGCAGCGGCATCATCACGTACAATGATTCGTTGGGCGGCAAGAACACGCCCACCGATGGTTACCACGAGACCATGACGTTGTTCTGGTGCCGCGTTATTGCCGCCTTTGTGGCCGCCAACCGGCAGCGCTCCCAGGTGGAAATGTGCTCCATCTTTCTCAATAGTATTCAGGCTACCAAAGAATACCCGCTTACATTCTACACACGTGAGAACCTTTTCTCCGTAAAAGCCCGCGCTACCTGGGTAGACCCCGATCGCACCCCGCTCGACTTTTAGCTTTTAGCCTTTAGCTCTCCCCACTCCTTGTGTTTCTTCTGGAAGTAGAAGAGAGAGAGGGTCATGAATACGGTTCCCAGGATGGACAGCGCATAGCCTACCGACTGGAAGAAGTCCAGCCAGCTCAGATCGGCCTGGCCGAAGTTGCGATAGAACAAAACTCCGACGCTTCCCACGTACCCAAAACTGTCGGCGAGGTTGATGAGGAACGCCACCGTGCCGGCATATTGGAAAGCAGCCAGCAGTCGGTCGAAGAAGATGCTGTTGAACTGGATGTACCCGAAGTAGAGTCCCATGCCCACGAGCGTCATCCATACGGGTGCCGACACGTATCCGTACTCAAACGCCAACGTGCTCAGGCCGGTCAGCACCATGCCGAAGATGACCATGAGGTGGTTGATGATGAGGGCTTTCCGGTTGTTTTTGATCACCATCAGCACGGCGATGGCTGCCAGTACGGTGATGGACACCGGTATTTCGGTCTGTGTGAAGATCTCCGGTTTGTCGCCATACCCCAGCGACACCCAGATTTCCTTGGAGAAGTTGTCGCGGAAATCGCGGTACGTCGTCAGCAGCGCGTAGCTGGCGATCAGCAGGAGGAGACCGGGGCCAAAGGTTCGTACGAACTCCTTTCGTTCCTTCCCGAGCATGGGCTGCCGCTTCGTGCGGAGCATTTCATCTTCGGCGGTCGGAGGGGGCAGCTTATCGATCAACCAAAGGAAGATGAGCAGTGGCCCAAAGAACAGCCCTGCCGAGGCGAGCGGCATCCAGAACTCCGACACCTGCCAGTCGCGCATGACCAGGCCACCGACGGTCTTGGCAAAGCCCGCGGAAAAAATGAAGCTCACCGACAGGCTGGCACCCAGGACTTCCGTGTTGCGGCGCCCTTCGAGGTAGCCGAACACCAGGCTCCACACCATGCCCAGCGGGAGGCCATTGAAAAACAGAAAGACCAGGTTGTACGGCGCCGGCGTAATGGCAAAGAAAAACCAGGACACCGAGGCAATGCTTACCATGAGCAGGATGCCCCGCGTACGGTACTTTGATTGCAGTTCCGAGACGACCTTGATGCCGATGAATTTGGAGATCAGGTACCCGATCACCTGGAAGGTCACCATGAGAATCTTGAAGTCGACGCCCCAGTACGTAAGCCCCTCGTAGGTGGCCACGCCGAAGGTCTTGCGCAAGGCGAAGATGCAGGTGTACAGGCAAAACGAAACAACGGAAGCGTAGATTGTGAACGACAAGGCATTGGTTCGCTTCAGCCAGGCTGTAATCGGGTGGTCGTTCATCCGGGGTGATTGTCCTGCCTAAAGTAAATGTTTTTTTTCATCTTCGTCATGGAATAGTCCATGGTCAATGGTCGAGGGTCCATGGCATGACCAATTGGTATGCGCACAATCATTCTTATTGTCCTCTGTTTTTTGACGCAGGTTTTGCGTGCGCAATCTTCAGCGCATGTCATCCTGGTCACCTTTGACGGTCTTCGCTGGCAGGATGTGTTCAGGGGTGCCGACACCGCGTTGATGAAACAACAGAAGGTGCTCAAGGACGCGCGCGTATGGAGTAAATACGGCCAGGCCGACCAGTCCGAACGCCGGAAGGCGCTCTTGCCATTCCTGTGGACAACGGTCGCGAATCAGGGTCAGCTGCACGGCAATCGCGATGCGGGCAGCCGTGTCAATGTCACCAACACGATGTGGTTCTCGTACCCGGGCTACCAGGAAATCCTTTCCGGCTTTTCCGACGACGCGCGGATTACCAGCAATGATAAAGTCTACAACCCCAACGTCACGGTCCTGGAGTACATCCACCAACAGCCTGGATTCCAGGGGAAGGTAGCGGCGTATACGTCGTGGGATGTATTTCCGTTCATCATCCACGACAAACGCAGTGGCATCTTTGTTAGCGGCGGCGAGGTGCAGGCCACGGGTGCGCTGACGGAGCGTGAAACACTCATCAACCGCCTGATGGTAGCAACACCCAACATGATCCCCGAGGTTCGCCTCGACGCGTTCACCTTCTACTACGGCCTGGAATACCTGAAGAAAAACAAACCGCGGGTGCTGTATTTCTCCTTCGATGAGACCGACGACTTCGCCCACTCCGGGGAATATGCGGCCTACCTCAACGCCGCGCACAAGACAGACCAGTTTCTGGCATAATTATGGGCTTACCTCCAGTCAGACCCCGTGTACAAGGACAAAACGACGTTGATCATCACCACCGATCACGGCCGTGGACCCGGGCCGGATGACTGGAAGAGTCACGGTGCCAAAGTCAACGGAGCGGATGAAATTTGGATCGGGCTCCTTGGGCCCACGGTTCCTGCT
>JAYRXB010000250.1:0-2763 GCA_041917735.1 Cyclobacteriaceae bacterium | reverse complement strand
GAGCGGTGAAAAAGGTGATACCGCAAATGGAGAAGTTGGTGAAGGTGATCGTGCAAAAGATGACCAAGGGCGGCCGCCTATTTTATATCGGCGCGGGCACCAGCGGACGATTGGGTGTAGTCGATGCCTCGGAAATTCCACCGACGTACGGCATGCCACACGGGAGAGTCGTTGGCATAATTGCCGGTGGTGACACCGCCATCCGGAAAGCCGTGGAGCATGCTGAAGATGATCCGCACCAGGCCTGGAAAGACCTGAAAGGTTACGGGATCGGCAAATTGGATGTGCTCATCGGGATTGCTGCGTCAGGGCGCACACCGTATGTCATCGGAGGTCTTCGTGATGCGCAGAAGCATGGGATCACAACGGGATGCATCACATGCAACAAGGGTTCGGCCGTAGCTGCGCACGCAGACTATCCGTTGGAGATTGTCGTAGGTCCTGAATTTGTTACGGGATCAACCCGGATGAAGGCGGGCACGGCGCAGAAGTTGGCGCTCAACATGATTTCTACCGCTACCATGATCCGGTTGGGCCGCGTCCAGGGCAACAAGATGGTGGATATGCAATTGACCAACGATAAGTTGATTGATCGTGGAACCCGGATGATACGCGAGGAGTTGAAGGTGAGCACTGAAGAAGCTTCCCGGTTGTTGAAGAAGTACGGGTCTGTCCGAAAGGCCGTTACTGCGAAGAAGCGGAAATAAATCACGCCCCTACAAGGACGTCGGCCTGAATAAGATACTGCCGACGTGTGGCTATCTCGCGGCAGAGTACCCGCGTTCGTTTTTGCTCACCTTTCTGGAACCACCTTCCGCGAATCTGGAAGCGGCTACCCGTCGGGAGATCAGCGAGCAACAGCGCTTCTTTGACCCGTGGATCAAACGCCCGCAAGGCCCTCGTCAATTTGGGATCGCTCTGACTTGAAGCGGTGGGGTCGCTTAGGTGGGCGACGAGAGCCGTCCGGAGGTCATCCGGAAAGATACCGTGCTCCAACAACGGGCGGCAGAGATTCCGGAAAGCCACTTTCCATTCCTGACCATGAGGTGCTATTTTCCAACCATGCCGGAGGTGAACCCGCAAGTGGGCGACTTCATGGACATAGGTGATCAGAAAAAGATAGGGATGGCAGTCGGCGTTTACCGTGATGCGGGGGGAAGCGCCAGGCCGACAGGTGAAATCGCCAAGTTTGGTGGAGCGGTTGGCGCGGACCTTAAAGATGAACGGGGTTTCCTGCCAGAGTTGCAGGCAGTAGGCAACCGATGTGTCGGGCACATGTCGGGAAAGGAGAGCGGTGAGGTCGACTGACTGCACGGCCCAAGATGGCTATAAAAACAAAAAGGCTTTAGATTATCTAAAGCCTTTTTGATGGGGCAGAGACCAATTAGTTCATTGTGGTAGAATCCGTCTTGGTCGTGTCTGCAGGAGCTGCGGTGGTGTCGGTAGCTGCAGGGGCCGTAGCCGTCGTGTCAGTCGTAGATTCCGTTGAGGAGCTACCACCGCCACAAGAAGCAAATGCTACTGCAAAACCGCATACCATCACCAGTGCGATTACTTTTTTCATAGTTTACAGGTTTTAGGAATTAGGCTGCAAAATTAACCCCTTCCCCGAGATTTGGGGTATCCTGCTGCGAATATTTTTGAGAAAAGCCCGACGGGGCCCCAAAAAACCCCTTTGTCACTTCTTCCTGAAGAACAGGCGGACGGGCACCCCGGTGAAGTCGAACTTGTCCCGGAGCTTGTTTTCGAGAAACCGCTGATACGACTCCTGGATGTATTGGGGCAGGTTGCAAAAGAATGCAAACGTTGGCGTAGCCGTGTTTACCTGGGTGATGTACTTGATCTGGATGTACTTTCCCTTGATGGCAGGAGGCGGATAGTGAATGATCTCCGGCAGCAGGGCGTCGTTTAGCTGGGAGGTGGGTATCCGCTTGATCTTGTTGTTGTAGACTTCTACCGCCTTTTCCATCACCTGGAATATCCGCTGCTTGGTCATAGCCGAGGCAAAAATGATGGGCACATACGTGATTGGCGCCAGGCTCTCCAGCATCTCCTTCCGGAGTGTGTCAGCCGTTTTGGTCGTCTTCTCCACCAGGTCCCATTTGTTGACCATGATCACAATTCCCTTTCCCTGCTTCTGAGCCAATGCGATGATGGATACATCCTGGGACTCCAATCCCCGTTCAGCATCGATAACCACGATACAAACATCGCAGTCTTCCAGTGCCCGGAGCGATCGCAGCACGCTGTAAAATTCGATGTCTTCGTGCACCTTGCTTTTCTTGCGTATACCGGCGGTATCAATCAGGATGAAATCGTTGCCATACATCTTGTACCGCGAGTGGATGGCATCGCGCGTAGTGCCGGCTTCATCCGTAACAATGCTCCGCTCCTGACCCAGCAGGACATTGAGGAGTGAAGACTTGCCGACATTCGGCCTTCCGAGAATGGCAATCTTGGGTATGCCGGCATTTGGATCTTCCAAACCGGGTTCGGGAAACAACTTGACGAGGTCATCGAGCAGTTCGCCCGTTCCGCCACCATTCTCTGCCGAGATCGGGTACACCTCGCCCAGCTTCAACGCATAGAATTCGCTGGCAAGACTCGATTTGTCGGGGGTGTCAGCCTTGTTCGCGGCAATAAATACCGGCTTCTTGAATTTCCGGACTACGTTGGCGAAGTCCTTGTCAAAACCCGTAAGTCCATCGCGACAGTCGACCATGAAGATGATCGCCGAGGCCTCCTCCACGGCAACCTCCACCT
>JAYRXB010000249.1:0-3377 GCA_041917735.1 Cyclobacteriaceae bacterium | reverse complement strand
TAAGGGGGGTAAGGTCTGGCTTCTTGTACGTGTCCACGGGAGTTGGAACCGTAACAATGAAGTAGGTTGCGGATCGAAGGTCCTCCCGGGAGCTGGTAAACTGAAGCTTGGTCGCTCCCCGCAGTTCCGACGGCTCCACCTCGAGGGTACGATCTACGCCACGCTTCAATTCCTCAATACGCTGAAGGTTGATGTCAAAGCCGATGGTGTCGGTGACTTTGCCAAATTCCACTGCGAGCGGAAGTCCAACATATCCCAATCCGATGATTCCAAGTTTCTCCATGGCTGCTAAATGCCGTAATAGTCCTTATACCAAGCCACAAACTTACCAATTCCCTCTTCAATCGGGGTATTTGGACTGAAGCCCGTTACTTCCTCCAGGTCGGAACAATCTGCATAGGTTGCCTCCACATCGCCGGCCTGCAATGGCGCAAAGTTCTTGATTGCCTTTTTTCCAAGTTTTTGCTCCAGCACTTCAATAAAGTGAAGCAACTCAACCGGCTGGTGATTGCCCATATTGTAGAGTCGGTACGGGGCATAACTTGTTGACGGATCCGGGTGACTTCCGTCCCAGCCTGGATTGCCAGACGGTGGCTTTGGCATTAGCCGCACAATCCCCTCCACAATGTCATCTACATACGTAAAGTCGCGACGCATGCGTCCAAAATTATAGACATCGATAGGTTTTCCCGACAGGATGGCCTCGGTGAAAAGAAACAGGGCCATATCGGGCCGACCATACGGGCCGTAGACCGTGAAGAATCGGAGTCCGCTTACCGGTAATTGATATAAACTCGCATACGCGTGCGCCATCAACTCATTGGACTTCTTTGTCGCGGCATAGATAGCCAGGGGGTGGTCAACGTTGTCATGGGTAGAAAACGGAATCTTCTTGTTGGCACCATAGACAGAGCTGGAGGAGGCATAGATCAAATGGTCGGGTCGCTGGTTACGGCATGCTTCCAGGATATTCAAGAATCCGTGTACGTTCGACTCCAGGTACGCATATGGGTTTATCAGGGAATACCGAACCCCGGCTTGCGCAGCGAGATTGACAACAGTACGAAACCGACGCTGATCAAAAAGCTGATCAACAGCAGGCTTGTCGGTCAGATCGACCGGGCTGAATTGAAACGCCGGGTAGCGCTTAAGGATTTCCAGCCTGGACTTCTTCAGGCTGACATCGTAGTAGTCATTGAGGTTATCGAGGCCAGTTACCGCGTGGCCGGAATCCAGTAGTCGGCGGGAAAGATGAAACCCGATAAAGCCTGCAGCTCCGGTAACCAGAACATCTTGCCTCTCCATATCTTCTTAAAAAGGGACTAAAGCTAAGCAATTGACCCCGAAACCTCCTTATAAGCCGCCTATTTGGTAATATTGTGCTTTCGACAACCTATGAATCAGGAATTCTCCGATGAGATCGATCTCCGGCAACTGGCGCGGAGCGTTCGCGATTTTCTTCGCTCCAACAGCCGCATCCTCGTGCTATTTGCGTTGATTGGAAGCGCCCTTGGCTTGGCCGGCTTCTTTCTGATTCCACCCCGCTATGAATCTCAGCTAGTCCTCCAGTCGGACATTCTCACAGACTATTTCTCCAACCGAATTGCTGAGAACTTTGACAGGTTGATCGAAGAGAAAAACTTCGCGGTACTCGGACAAAGGCTCTCCCTCGAAGAGGGCGAAGCCAAAACGCTTCGAAACATCAGCATTGAGACAGTTGTTCATGAGTCCACACAAGGAGAGGAACTTGCTAAAATGACCATTATGGCACGCGTGACTGACCTGGGTGTTCTTCCAAAGCTTCAGTCGGGCCTGCTGAGTTACTTACGCAACATTGACTTTGTCAAGGTTCGTGTTCGTCAACGCGAGGAGCGTTATCAGAATCTTATTGGTCAATTGGAAAAAGAAATACGTTCACTGGATAGCCTGAAGTTGAAACTGCTTGACAGAAAGGGCAGCAGCGGCGTCAGCGGTGCAGGGCTTGTCTTTGTCGACCCCACCAACATCTACGGAAAGCTGGTGGAGCTCCATGAGCGAAGGATACAATACAAGAATGCCCTGGAACTTCACGACAGTGTTCAGATCATGGAGGGATTTACACCCTTCAATAAGCCGGTGTTCCCCAAACTCTCCCTCATGCTCGTGTTGGGTTTTGCGTTGGGTATTGTGACCGGCTTGTCGGTCAGCGTCGGCAAGATTTTGTTCTACTCATCTGCGCCTTGAGCGATGCGGGAGCTATTGATTTATCAGGTCCGGTCAGAATTCAGAAAGAAGTCACTGTTTTTCAGCTTACTGCTGTACCTGGTCTCCCTTGTTTTTGTCAATTACCTCGCCCTTGGCCTCCAGCATCGACTCCTGGAACCTGGCCTATGGAGTGCACTTTTCTGGATGGCCTTGTTATCGGCGCTGATTAACGCCGTGGCAAAAAGTTTCCTGCATGATCGCCCGGGCACAATAACATACTTATACAGCCTGGCTTCCCCGGAACAGATTCTGCTGTCCAAAATGATCTATGGTTTTCTGCTCTCAGCATTAATTGCATTGAGTGGCTACTTCTTCTTTGCCCTGTGGTTGAATAATCCCATTCAGGACGGATTTCTCTTTGTTGTTACTCTCCTGTTGACATCATTCGGTTTTTCGGCCGCGCTTTCCCTTCTTTCCGCTATCGCCGCCAAAACAAACAACGGCAGCATGATCATGTCCATCCTGAGCTTTCCCATCGTGATTGGAATCCTCCTGATGGCGATCAAGATTACCAAGAACTGTATCGATGGGCTTGATCGCGCCGCCAGTGCCGATGAGCTACTTTTCCTGGCGGCTATAAATCTCATGGCTGCGGCCTTTTCGTACCTGCTCTTCCCCTATATTTGGCGAAGCTAATTCGGATGATGAAAGGAGCCTGGTGGAAGATTCTTGCTGTGGTGTTGCTCGTCTACACCTTCATCGGCGGCCTGCTTATGGACGTCCCGCGGCTCGTGATCCTCAACGAGAGTATCCGGGCGCTCTACTTCCATGTACCCATGTGGTTCGGCATGGTGATTATGTTCCTGGTGTCGGTGATCTATGCAGTCAAGTACCTTCGGGGTCATCAGCCCCTGCATGACCGTATCTCTGCCGGCTTTGCACATACCGGCCTTATCTACGGACTCCTGGGAATACTCACCGGGATGATTTGGGCCAATTACACCTGGGGCTCCCCCTGGCATGGCGACCCGAAACAGAACGGGGCTGCCATTGCTACGCTTATCTACCTGGCTTACTTCATTCTCCGTGGCTCGCTCGACAACCAGGAGCAACGCGCACGGCTCAGTTCCGTCTATGCCATTTTCGCCTTTGCGGCCATGGTCCCGTTGATTTTTATTATCCCCCGGCTCACC
>JAYRXB010000248.1:0-7019 GCA_041917735.1 Cyclobacteriaceae bacterium | reverse complement strand
CGACAAGGACTTTGCCCAGGCAGCGCGGAATGAGGCCCTCCGTACCAGCCAGGAGATGGGACAGTACCTGGCAGAGTTTGCCGGCTGGTAATCCTGATCATTTTCATCCGGTTTTCCTTTTAGCGCCGCCAGGGCTTCTTGTCCATTGTTCGCTTAACTAGCGGGCATGCAGGAGGGATTTCTACAGTATATCTGGTCGTTGCAATATTTCAGCCGGATCGATCTTCGCACGACAGACGGCGAAACTGTCGACGTGTTTGACCCGGGGATGTTGAACACGCACGCGGGTCCGGATTTTTCCAATGCCCGTATCAAGATCGGCAAGTTGCAGTGGATTGGTAACGTGGAGATTCACCTCCATTCTTCAGGGTGGGCATCACACCATCACGGCGATGATCCTTCCTATGATTCGGTCATTCTGCACGTGGTTTGGACGGACGACAGGCCGGTGACGCGCAAGGATGGTACCCGTTTGCCGACCGTCGAGTTGAAGGGCAGGGTGGAAGAGGGCTTGATCCGAAACTACCGTCAGCTGATTCGAAGTGCATTCCAGGTGCCGTGCCAGAAGCGACTGTACGCGGTTGAGCCTGTCGTCACGGCCGCGATGACAGCGCGGTCTTTGGCGCAGCGCATCGAGCGAAAGGCCGATGAAGTGCTCGCCCTGCTGCAGTTGAATGACGGAGACTGGGAAGAGACCACGTACCAGCTGCTGGCCGGCGCTTTTGGATTCAAGGTTAACCGCGATCCCTTTCTCCAACTAGCCCGCATGCTTCCGCTGAAATTGCTACGGAAGCATGATCAGGGAATTCAGCGGGAAGCACTGTTGTTTGGTCAAGCGGGACTGCTGGAGTCGCCCCGCGGCGATCGGTACTACCTGGACTTGCGGAAGGAGTACGAACTCCTTTGCCACAAATACCAGTTGGAGGATACAAAGCTCGCTGCCTCCCAATGGAAATTCCTGCGACTGCGACCACCAAACTTCCCGACCTTGAGAATTGCCCAGTTTAGTGCCATGGTGGGTTCAAGGCCCGCCTTGTTTGCAAACCTCTCCGAAGCCCGGAAACTGGATGACTTGTTGGAATTCTTTTCAGTGGAAACGTCCGCCTATTGGTCGGGACACTATCGGTTCTCCGTAGTGTCTGCGCGAACCTCTCATGAACTGGGAAGAGACAGTGTGGAGATTATCATTACCAATACGGTGGTACCCCTGTTGGCGGCCTATGGGCAGCGCGCAGGCCAGCCCGAATACATGGATCGTGCCCTGCAAATGCTGGAGTTACTCCCTGCCGAATGGAACAGCATTACGCAGCGATGGGCTGACCTGGGAAGGCAGGCCCAAAATGCCGGGGAGGCACAAGGACAGATTGAATTATTTAATACCTTTTGCCAGCGCAAACGTTGCCTTGAATGCGGCATTGGCGCCTCGCTAATGCGACCCGCAAGAAATGAACCTGGTACTCCCCATCCTTAATCTCCTCCTGATCGCCGCTGCAGCGGTTTGGTTTTTTCGTCGGCAGCCCGATGCGCTGAAGCGTGTCTATTGGGCCGCGCTGGCAGTGAAACTGCTCGCGGGTGTGGCTATGGGCTGGCTCTACCTCTACCACTATGGTTCTGGCGACACCATTTCCTTCTGGCAGGATGGTATTCGGCTGGCAGACGCGTTCAAGGAGCGACCGGGGCAGACTCTGGCTTTTCTGTGGGATGAAGAACTCGTGCAAGACCTCCAACATCAGTTCACGAACCCGGGTCCCCGATCGCTCTTCTTTACAAAGATCTGTGGCGTCCTGGCGCTCCTTAGCCATGGCAACTACTGGATCATGGGCGCCTGGATGTCCGTGATTGCCTTCGCGGCTTCCTGGTTGCTGACGGTGCGGTTGGTTCGGCTCTTTCCGGAAATGTCGACAGGAATTGCGCTGGTCCTTCTGTTTCTTCCTTCCGTCGTGTTCTGGTCATCCGGGCTGATCAAGGAAAGCCTTGGACTTGCCGCACTCTATATCATAGCGACTGCTGTGATTTCTGTAGTACAGCAGCAGGTGCGGGTTATTGAACTGCTCGCGGCTTTTGCGGCGCTCTGGATAGGATGGAACCTCAAGTACTACTGGGTTGGGATTTTCATCCCGGTTGCCATTCCTGTCGTGGCCCTGGCCGTGGCAGGCCGGTGGTGGAGTGAAACGAAACGCTATGATCTCGCTCTTTGGAGCATCCTGGTCCTGGCATCGGTGGCCATGGCCTCGCAGAGTCACCCGAATTTCTATTTCTCCCGATTCCTCGAAGTGATCTGCCAGAATAATCTTGAGTTCACAAGGCTCTCGGACCCGCCGCGGCTAGTGCAATACTACAACCTCGAGCCCTCCTTCGGCAGCGTACTCATGAATGCACCGGCGGCCTTGATCGCGGGCTTGTTTCGGCCATTCCCCTGGGAGACATTCAATACGTTGTCCTTGTTGTCCGCACTGGAGAACCTGATTGTCCTCGCGATCGTAATTCAGGCTTTGCCATCGGTCGCCCGCATGGGAGGCTCCAATCATCGGGTGTTGGTGATCGCCACACTAACCTACACATTAAGTCTCGTCGTGTTTCTGGCATTGTCCACCCCCAACTTCGGAACTCTTTCGCGCTACCGGATTGGCGCACTGCCTTTTTTGCTCCTGGTATGTCTTTCGTCAACGACACCGATAGGGCGCTGGCTTTCACGGCGTCGATGGTTTGGGTGACGCCCGTTTTCGGGGTACCTTTGGACATTCAGAAAAGATGGAGAACCCAGTTATTATTTTCGGCGCCAACGCACTAGGCCGAACCGCCAAGGATATTTTTGAGAGCAACCAGGTAGTGGTCTACGGGTTTCTGGACGACAACAAGAAGCTTCATTCCACCGAAGTGGATGATGCGGTAGTCCTTGGAAGCACCGATGATGACGGGTTTCTCAAGCTTATCGGAAAGAAATGCGAGGCTTTTGTTGCGATCGATGACAACAAGTTGCGCCGTACCCTGGTGAAAATGCTCCGCGATGTCCGCCATGTTTTGCCCGTGAATGCGGTGCACCGCCTGGCTATGCTGTCACCCCGGGGCAGCATCGGCTACGGAAATTTTTTCGACGCGGGCAGTTCAACGGGTGCCGGGTGCACGATCGGCAGTCATGGAATTTTTGGCGCCGGAAGCCACATCGGAGCGGAATGCATCGTGGGCGATTTTGTGCAGATCGGCGCAGGCGCCATCATCAATGCCGGGGTAACCATTGAAGAGGATGTATTTGTAGGCACGGGAGCCGTGGTGGTCTCTGGCGTTACACTTGAGAAAGGCGCACGCATCGGTGCGGGCAGCGTGGTCATTGGAACCGTGAAGGCAGGGACCACGGTGTTTGGTAATCCGGCTCATCCGATCAAGTCCTAAGCCTATGGCGCGCATCACGGATACAGACCTGATCCTGAACCCCGACGGCAGCGTTTACCACCTGGGCCTGGTACCCGATCAATTGGCCGATATCATCCTTGCTGTGGGTGACCCGGGCCGTGTCGAAGAAGTCAGTCGTTATTTTAGTCAGGTTGAATTCCGTTCGCAAAAGCGCGAATTCATTACGCATACCGGGACATTCAACCATAAACGGGTATCCGTCATCAGCACGGGGATTGGTCCGGACAACGTTGAAATCTTTTTTCACGAAATCGATGCCCTCGTCAACATTGATCTTCAGCGTCGGGAGGCTCGCCCGGTACCGCGCGCGATCAACATTATTCGTGTTGGCACGTCCGGCGCCATGCAGGCCGACATCCCGGTGGGGTCACTGGTTATCAGTGACTATGCCGCCGGCCTCGATAACCTGATGAATTTCTACACGCTGCCGCATTCAGCGCTGGAGTCAACCCTGGCTGTTTCCTTGCAGCGGCATACTGGACTCTCATTTCAGCCGTACGTTACCCAGGGTTCAGTGGAACTACGGGCACGTGCCGGGAAAGGAATGGTGCAAGGCAATACCGTTACTTGCCCGGGTTTCTACGCTCCGCAAGGCCGGAAGGTCAGAACCCCGATCAAATACCCGGAGTTGTTGAACGACCTCGGTTCTTTTCGCCAGGATGGATTCCGGTTTACCAACTTTGAGATGGAGTCGTCTGCCTACTTTGCATTTGGCCGCCTGATGGGGCACCACACCGCGAGTGCCAACGCCATTATTGCCAATCGTGTCACCCGGGAGTTTGCAAAAGACGCACACCATGTGGTCGATACACTGATCCGGAAAGTCCTGGAGAACTTGTAAAAGAAATGCCCGGCAACCGTAGCGTTGCGCGGGCATGACTTGAGGTAATGCCAGGATGTACTCAGGCGGTGGTCATGCTGTCCATCCGCACAATGTGCTTACCGGCCTTAAATGGCTCGTTGTTGTAGAAGCCCGACAGTATGCGGTGGGCGATTTGTTCGATCACCAGTTCTTCTTCCGTTTTGCCTTCCTTGCCTTGCCAGAATACCCGCAGCGGGTGGCGCTTCATGTCTTCGACGTAGGCCCGGGCCTGGTTGTATTGCTCGTCGGTAAACGTGATGGTAAAACAGGTCTTTACTTTTTGTGTTTCCATAGTAGGATCGGTATAGATGGAATTACAAGCCTTATGCCACGAATTTTGCCACTATTTTAACAAAAGACCCACTATCAACACAAGCGGTACGCCCGCTGGCGGGCACTGGTGTTCGGCCTTGAGACAAACCAGTTAACTTTGCCGCCTTCACACATGAGAGAACATAGCCTTCATACCCTATCCAATGGGATACGCGTCGTGTTGAACCGGGTGACGACAACCAAGATCGTCCATTGCGGTATCATGCTGGATATTGGAAGCCGAGACGAGTCGACAACCAACCAGGGGATCGCCCACTTTTGGGAGCACATGGCTTTCAAAGGCACCCGGAAGCGGAAGTCCTTTCATATACTGAATCGACTCGAGTCGCTGGGGGGTGAGCTGAATGCGTTTACCGACAAAGAGAAAATCCTGTTCTACGCCTCCCTGCGCGATGTTTATTTCGAGCGGGCGGTAGAACTGCTTGCCGACATCACCTTTCACTCTGTTTTCCCAGCAAGCCAGATCAACCGCGAGCGAAATGTCATTCTCGAGGAGATGAGCATGTACCACGACGACCCCGAGGGATCCCTGCAGGATGAGTTCGACAAACTGATTTTTGGTCCGCACCCGTTGGGCATGAATATCCTGGGTACCGAGAAGACGGTAAGGAATTTTCACCGGGCTGACTTTCAATCCTTCATCCGCGAGCACCTGGATACCAGCAGGCTTGTCTTTTCTGTCGTCGGCAACATCACACCGGAGGAGGTGGTCCGCCTTGCGGAAAAGTACCTCGGCCCGGTGCCCCGGTCGGTAAGTCACCGGAAACGGAAGCCCTTTACGGGTTATGCACCAAATGAAGTAACGCTGCGGCGCGAAGTGAAGCAGGCGCGATGTGCCATGGGACGCACAGCCTATGCGCTCGATGATCCCCGGCGGAGTAAATTCTTTCTCTTGACCAATATTCTCGGTGGCGGAGGCCTGAACTCTCGCCTCAACCTTTCGCTGCGTGAGAAGTATGGCTTTGTTTATTCGATCGGCGCCCACTTTGTTCCTTTTACGGATACAGGCTTGTTTGTGATTTCCTTCGGGACTGAACCTTCCCAACTCTCGCGGAGCATCCGGCTTGTCCATGGCGAACTGCGCAAACTTCGCGACGGAAAACTGGGTGTGCGCCAGTTGGCCTCAGCGAAGGAACAGATCATGGGGCAGGTGGCCATGGCCGAAGAGAGCAACCTGAGCTTCATGATGATGATGGGGAGAAGTTTGCTGGACCTGGGAAGGATACCACCGCTCGAGGAAATTTTCACGCGGATCCGTGACACCACCGCCGAAGACCTGCGGTCGATGGCTGTGGAGATGTTTGATGAAGAGCAATTGAGTTACCTCCGCATGGAGCCCAAGTAATATGGCCATTAACCTGGAGATCCCTGAAATTACACGGTACGCGGAAGCGTTCACCACCCCGGAGTCTACCCTCCTTCAGCGCATCAATCGGGATACCCATGCCGATGTGCGGCTGCCGCGGATGTTGTCGGGCCACCTGCAGGGTCGATTCCTCGCCATGATCAGCACCATGATCCGGCCGAAGACGGTGTTGGAGATCGGGACCTATACCGGCTACTCGGCCATATGCCTGGCCGAAGGATTGGACACCACGGGCAAGCTGATCACACTGGACATCAATGACGAATTGGAGGGGCGGGTCCGTGGGTATTTTCGGGAGTCTGGCTTTGGCCAGCAGATTGACTACCGCATCGGCGATGCCATGAAGATATTGCCCACGTTAACCGGGCCGTTTGACCTGGTCTTTATCGACGCGGACAAGGAGAATTACGCCGCCTACTTTGACCTGGTCATTGACAAGGTTCCTCCGGGGGGCTACCTGCTTGCAGACAACGTCCTGTGGAGCGGAAAGGTGCTACAGGACCAACCGGACAAATCAACAAAAGCCATCCAGGAGTTTAACGCCAAGGTGAAGGCCGACGCGCGCGTGCAGACGATGTTGCTCCCCCTTCGCGACGGCATCATGCTCATGCGCAAGAATTAGCAAAAACCGCTATCTTTGTTCACTGTAATGAGACTTCTCGCTCCAGCGCTTATTTTTTGCGGAGCAATCGCCAGTTTTGGCCAAACTCCGGAGGTTCCCCACAAGATGCATTTTGCGGGGATGACCCTGACCATCCGTGACGATGCGCGCCGGGAAATTCAGGCGGATGTCGATGCGCTGACGCGCAGCCCCAAGTACTTTAACATCAAGGCGGAACGGGCGAAGACCTACTTTCCCATCATTGAACAGGTTTTTTCAGAGGAGCGGCTGCCCCTGGATTTCAAGTACCTCTCCCTCCAGGAGAGTGCTCTCGTACCCGATGCAGTCTCATCCTCGAATGCCGTAGGCTTTTGGCAGTTCAAGGATTTTACGGCTACTGAAATGGGAATGCGCGTGGACACGGAGGTGGATGAGCGGATGAATAT
>JAYRXB010000247.1:0-2873 GCA_041917735.1 Cyclobacteriaceae bacterium | reverse complement strand
GGACCTGCTTTCCGAACTGGAAAAACAGGCGCCATCGGAGCCAACCTTTGTATCGTCCACGTTCAAGAGCACGCGGTTGGTCAACGGCCAGACCGTCGAAACGAAAGGCAAGGGGGCGCTGGAATTCATCTTTGCCCACCGGTTTGGCCCGATCAGCAGCGGCGCCTACGAGCTGTATGGGTTGGACCAGGCCTACGTTCGCCTGGGCCTCGAATATGGCATTACCGACCAGCTGGGTGTGGGGATTGGACGGAACTCGGAAGACAAGACCATGGACGCCTACGTGCGCTACAAGTTCCTCCGCCAGCAGGACGGCGGCATGCCGGTAACCGTCACGGCCTTTGGCATTGCAGGATACAAGTTCTCTCCGCGCGATGAAGACGCGACGTATGACATTCAGCCGGCAGACCGGCTGTCGTACGTGGGGCAGCTGCTCATCGCCCGGAAATTCAACACGGCACTTTCACTGCAATTGATGCCCAGCATCGTACACAAGAATGCGGTGGATGCGGCCATCGAAAACAACAACATGGCAGCCATTGGCTTTGGCGGCCGGCTGAAGGTGACCAAGAGCGTGGCACTCACTACAGAGTACTACTACCGGATCGGTGTGCCGGAAGCCAACCCGTACTACAACCCGGTGGGATTTGGCATTGACATCGAGACGGGCGGGCACGTGTTTCAACTGGTCATGACCAATTCGCGCGGGCTCACCGAGCGGGCGTTCCTCACGGAGACCAACGGCGACTTCTTTGCCGGCGATATCAGCTTTGGTTTCAATGTGACCCGGACTTTTCAGCTGAGTAAGCAGAAGTAACTGGGTGCAAGGTGCTGGGTACTAGGTGCTAGGTTCTTGCGGATTACCGATCACGGATTACAGACTCCACTTTTCTCCTATTTTTGCCGCGACCGACAACGCCTTGCTGCTTTTATCAATAACCGGATACCTACTGCTCACTGTCCTCATCGGGTACTGGGCCTCACGCAGGGTGAAGACGGCGGGCGACTTCATGCTGGCGGGCAGGAGCCTGCCGATCCTCCTGAGTTCATCGGCGCTGTTTGCCACCTGGTTTGGTTCGGAGACGGTGTTCGGCGCATCGTCGGAGTTTCTCAAGGGCGGACTGATTGCCGTCATTGAAGACCCCTTTGGCGCTGCCCTTTGCCTCATCCTTTTTGGCTTGTTCTTCGCCCGCAAGCTGTATTCCATGAACTTGCTCACGCTGGGCGATTACTTCAAGGTACGCTATGGCCCCAGGGCAGAACTCCTGTCCAGTGCGCTCATGGCACCGCCGTACGTCGGTTACATCGCGGCCCAGTTGGTGGCCATGGGGCTCATCCTCAACGTGGTTTCGGGTATCGATGTGTGGGTGGGTGTGGTGGGAAGCGCGTTGGTGGTGACATTCTACACCTACATCGGCGGCATGTGGGCCATCTCCATCACCGACTTTGTCCAAAGCATCATCATCATCGCCGGCCTCGTGGTACTGGCTGTGGTGCTGGCCGGGAAGGCCGGCGGCGTCGGTGCCGTATTTTCCGAGGTACACCCGGAGACGTTCCGGTTCCTGCCCAAGGCCGAGTGGCGCGACGTGACCGCCTACCTGGCGGCGTGGTCCGTGCTCGGCCTCGGTTCAATCCCCTCACAAGATGTGTTTCAGCGCGCCATGTCGTCGGGATCGGCCAACACGGCGGTGCGGTCCTGTTTGTATGCCGCCGGGCTTTACCTGACGGTAGCCATGCTTCCGCTGTTCATCAGCCTGTGCACGAAGCACCTGTATCCCGACCAGGTGACGGGTGATACCCAGCTGACGCTGCCGACCATGGTGCTGACGCACACAAACCTGGCGGTGCAGGTGCTGTTCTTTGGGTCGTTGCTGTCGGCCATCATGAGTACGACCAGTTCAGCCATCCTGGCGCCGGCGTCGATCTTCAGCGAGAACCTCGTGCGCCCGTTGTCGGGGCAGCGGTTCAACGACCGGCAGATGCTCTGGCTTACGCGCGGCTCGGTGCTGCTGTTCAGCGGGCTCGCGACCGTGATGGCCTGCGTGCGCACCAACATCTATGAATTGGTGGGGGAGTCTTCGGTACTGAGCATGGTGACTTTGCTGGCGCCGTTGACGTTTGGCATTTACTGGCGGCGTACCAACGCCTTCGGGGCCATGCTCTCCATGGCGATCGGATTCATCTCCTGGATTGCATTTGAGTTTGTGGTGGACATCGGCGTGCACAGCCTTGTTCCGGCCACGGGGTTGAGTATTGTTGCGCTTATTGTCGGGAGCCTCTTGACGCCGAAGGAGCCTGATCGTGGTTGAATTGCTGGTGGTCGGAAAACTGTAATCTGTGATCGGTAATCCGTACTAGTTAGAATGTTAGCCAGGTGCTGTGGGGCCCTTTGGCTATCGATTTTATGTGCGGTCATTCGTATATTCGAACTACGCGTGGATGAAGCAACACGTTGAAACAACCGCCATGGGGGGTACAGGACAAAAATGGAATTGGAAGGCTCTGTAAGGGACAATCCTAAGCCACTCATCGTCGGATTAGTATTTCTGATTGCGGTATTATTGTATGCTTACTATGACAGGTATATAATTCTGCCAAGAGAAGGGAATCGGTACACAATAGCAAGGGTAAACAGTAGGTGCTACACAAGCCGAGGGGACGGTTACATTCTAGTCTATACTGTCGAAGGCAAAGAGATCGTTACAAGGTGCGACCGTAGCGATATGGACCTGACGATTGGAAAGAAGTACCTTGTAGAGTATTCAAAGGTAAGGCCAACACACTATCGCGTTCTGTATTTGGAACAGGTCGACAGTGTTGAGGCACCCGCGATTGGTTGGACGGAAATCCCTGTTGGTCAGGAGTTCAAATAG
>JAYRXB010000246.1:0-4003 GCA_041917735.1 Cyclobacteriaceae bacterium | reverse complement strand
ATAGCGGTAGCACTGATGGACCTTGTCATACCGCACCGGCGCCTGCAACTCCTCGCGAAGGCTAGCCAGCAAACGGAAAAAGGAACCCCGGGAGACACCTAACTTTGCGGCGTAGCCGGCCGCGTCGGCCTTGTACTTGCGGCGAATAAGCTCGTCAAACTGAAGGATTAGCTGGGCTCTCTCCTGGAAGGTCATAGCGTATGTTTTTCAAGGCTAGAGCCATTTACGCCCCAAATCAAGCCCCACACGCATTTCATCTGGAAAACCGTATTCGGCCTTGTACGGTTTTCCGTACAAATCCTGCCATAAGCCTGGAAAGTCCTTAAGCTACCTCGATCACCGCCGCTGAATCCCCTGCTGTCACCGTAGTCAAGATGACCGTCGCTACCTTCTCCGGGGCAACCCATCCCGCCCTGTCTGACGTGGGCATGGAAGCACGATTCTGCGGCGTGTCCAGGGCGGTAAATACAACTACATGCGAGCGAACCACCGTTGACGCGGCGTTGAGGTACTCGGCCAGCTTGAACAACTGGCTCTTCGATAATCCGTAGGCCACCAGGCTCTTTCCTGCTGTAGCGTTCATGGCCGGCCGTGCCCCCACAAAAACCAGGTTCCCGCCGGAAGCCTGCATCCGCGTAAACAACGGGCGCGCCACATGATAGGCGGTTTCTACGTTCAACGCGAACATGCGCCGCAGGGCTTCGCTGCCGGTATCCGCAATGTTGCCAGACTCAAATCCTCCCACCAGCATGAGTGCGGTGTCGATGGAGCCGTACTTCGTCCACAGCGATGCTACCAATGCCGAAGTAGCAGCCTCATCCAGGAGATCGGCTTCATAAAAGTCCACACCGTTCAAACTGGAGGTTGGTGTCTTTCCGGGCGTGACCAGCGCGGCGACTCTCCACCCTGCGTTGGCAAATACGGAAACGGCAGCAGCGCCCAGGTTGCCTCCGGCGCCGGTGATGATGACGGTCTTCATGGTGGTTGATTAACGATGCTTACGGGCTGCCTCGAGGAACGAATCGCGGAGGCCGGCACTGAAGGGGCTCTGCAGTGATACCATCCGCTCCGGGTGCCATTGCACCAACATCAGGTACGGATACTCATCCGGGTCACGCACTTCGGCGCCTTCAATCACGCCGTCGGGTGAAACGCAGTTCATCGAAAGCCCCTCACCGAGCATGTCGATAGCCTGGTGATGGGCGCTGTTTACTTCGCCCCGTATGGTGCCCGTAATCTCACCCAGGCGCGTGCCTTCCCGCAACCAGATCTCGTGCTGCCGGTCGTTGCCCTCCTGGTGCTTGGTATGATTGGACCTTCCGAAGGCGACGAGGTCCGGAACGAGCGTGCCGCCGAGAAAAACGTTGGTGATCTGGAGGCCCCGGCATATGCCCAACAGCGGGATGCGCTTCTTGTGCGCCGCCGCCAGCATCTTCAATTCAAACTCATCGCGTGCCTCGTTGATGTCGTCGAGGCGAAACTGTTCCAGGTAACCCGGCCTGCCGTAGTGCTTGGGATGAACATCCTCTCCACCGGTAAGCAGAATACCCTTGCAGGAGGTGACATCCGAAAGATTATTCTCCTCAAATCCAAGCTTGAGGATTTCTACGTCGGGCGATTGCGTCAGCCAATTCCGGTAGTTGTCATACTTGCGACCGGCGGCGACGCCAATGGTAAGCTTGCTCATAGGGGTGTGTGAGCCAAAGCTACAAATATTCGATCGTTACGTCGCCACCCACGGGGTATGCCTGGCACACCAGCACCCGTCCTGCGGCCACTTCCGCGTCGGTGAGCACTTCGTTATAGCCCATCCACACCTTTCCTTGCGTGCAAGCTGCGATGCAACTTCCGCACCGGCCCGCTTCGCAGCTGTACGGCAGCTCGATACCCTGCTTTCGTGCAGCCGTGAGGATGGTATCCGGATAACGCACGACCAAATCCAGGCGTGACCGTCCCCTCACCAGGGTGACTCCGTGTGGCAACGTGTCCGGAGGGCGCTCCGCAGGACCGGGACCTTTAGGTGTAAATACTTCCCGCTTGATGTGGTCGGCAGGAATACCCCTGGCTTGAAGGACGATGGCAGCCATGCGCATGTAATCCATCGGTCCGCATAGAAACGCCAGCGTTCGTTCTGGGTTGGCCCTCCATTGCTCGGAGAGAAACAGGTCGAGCGTGGTCTTGCTCAACCGGGCTCGGAGCAGGTCTTTATTGGAGCTGTAGAACCAACTGATTTTGAAACGCGACGCGTACGAAGCTTCCAGGGCCTTAAGTTCCTCCCGAAAGATGGCCGATGCCGGTGATGAATTGCTGTAAGCCAGTACAATCGAAAGCTGGTTCGTTGAGTTCAGAAGGTGTTTGATGAGGGCAAACACCGGCGTGATCCCGCTTCCGGCAGCAAAGAAGAGCACCTGATCGTAGGCGTTCACCTGATCCGGCAAGGTGAAGAACCCGCCCGGTTCACCGGCAATCGTTAGCCGGTCGCCGGGCGAGGCGCTTTCAAGCAGAGGCCGCGATAACAAGCCGTTGGGAATTCGCTTGACGGTAATGGTTGCCGGTTCACCCGGCGCAGACGACAGCGAATAACTTCGGCGCACGAGCCCGGATGGTGTGGCCACGACGAAGGTGATAAACTGCCCTGCTTTCCAGGCCAGCGGCTTCCCGATTCCCTCCAGGCCGAACGTGCTCACGTCATCCAACTCCTTCAGCACCGATGTGACGCGCACTTCCCGGAAAAGGTCGCTGGACGAAGTGACGGTGGGAAAAGGAAGCATTGGCCAAAAATACAAATACCCGCCTCGGTTTTCGTAGCTGGCCTATTGCCGGCGTGCCTATGGGCTCACCAGGTTGATGGAGAAATTGATATACAGCGGATTGCCGATGGTGTTTTCGGCCAGATAGGGTTGATCGCCGAAGAACCCGCGGTAGAAGTCGCCCTGATCGAGGTTGAACCGCCAGTTGTACCGGAGTCCTGCCTGAACGGAAACCCAGATGAAGTCTTTGATGGACCGTTCGTAGATAAACCGTATTCTCAGTTCGCTTCGACGCAACTCCAGGTTATCCGCATTGTTCGGAAGCCACCCGTTCAACTCGCCTCCCCGGTTGGCGATATGGTAGGTCTGGCCCTCCAATTCGTAACCAAAGAAACCTATTGAACGTGGGTTGAAATTTCTGCGCAGGTGCGCGCGCGCCGGAAAAATGGATTCGATACCCCACTTGCGGGAAGGAAATGTATAGTTATACAGGAAGAGGGGCAGATACACTTTCTCCCCTGCCCGATAGGTTTGCCCAAGGCCAAAACCGTACATCAGGCGGTCGTGTTTTTTCCAACCATAGATGGCGAAGAGGGAGTAGCGTGTGTAGCGGAATGACTGGATATCAGCCAGGCTGTAGTTGCCGTTGAGATCAGCCTGTGCCAGGACAAGCAACACGTTCTTCTCGTTGAACGGTTTGAAAATGGTAGTGCTGACGCCCATGGTGCGGAGGCCATACCGATCGAGTGAGAGGGCCAGCGGGTTACCCATGGATGTTGCATCATCGATGTTGTAGAAAGTCTCGCCATAGTTCGCCCCGAGGGTAAGGATGAGGTTGTTGCGGGAGATGACAGGTACGTTGGCTCCCACGCGCAGGCCGTAGTTATACTGGTTGTTTAGCCGTTCGGTTGTATTCAGGTTCGGGGCCCCGGGCGGCCCGAAAACGGCGAGGTCCATGAAGTAGGAGCTCTGATAATCGTAGCCTACCGAGATCAGTTTATTGGGACTCTGATCCAGCACTTTCTGCGTGGCGAACCGCTTGGCATCACCCGCCAGTTCGGCATCGGCATACAGGCTAAAATCTTCTACCTCCGTGCTGTCCGCTTCCTGGGCAAACAGATGTGCTGAGAGAAGCAGGAGAGCCAGTAGCAAGAATCTGCTCATCATGGCTTCTTCTTGAGTTGAACGCGCTTCCACACATCGGTGCGGCCAAACACGGAAACTCCAATGAAACCGCGCACGTCCAATGTGTT
>JAYRXB010000245.1:0-2253 GCA_041917735.1 Cyclobacteriaceae bacterium | reverse complement strand
CCAGCCGCGCTGGATCAAAGCCATGCAGGAAACCCAAATTCCCTTGTGTTTCGTGAACGGCCCTGCCGATCCAAACTCCGGCCGTCACATGGCTAACCGTTTCAGAGAATTAATTCCGAAGGGAACGTTGTACATGCTGCGTGATGCAATCGGACATTGGCCACAGCTGGAAGCACCCGAGGAGACACTGCGATATTTCTTCCTGTTTCACGAAATGCTGGGCCAGCACCCCGCCAATTGAAACAGGTGAGCAAGGGTCCCGCGTACCAAGGCAAGGACGATACACGCATGAAAGCCGTTGTCTATCAGCGTTACGGACCTCCCGAGGTCCTGGAAGTCCAGGGAGTCAGGAAGCCCTCGCCAAAAAGAAATGAAGTCCTGATTCGTACCCATGCGACCTCGGTAACTGCCGGGGACTGGAGGTTGCGGAAGGCGGATCCTTTCCTGGCGCGACTCTTCAACGGACTGTTCAAGCCAAGGCGGGTAAACATCCTCGGCTTTGAGTTGTCGGGTGTCATTGAAGAAGTTGGCGCTGACGTCAACACGTTCAAGCCCGGCGATGCGGTGTTTGCGTTTTGCGGGCTTCACTTCGGAGGCTACGCACAATATTGCTGCCTGAAAGAGTCGGACATCATAGCCATCAAACCTGACCGCCATACGTTCACCGAGGCAGCTACCGTACCCCTCGGGTCACTGACGGCATGGTATTTCCTGAAGAAAGCATCGCTCATGCCCGGCAATAAGATACTGATCTATGGTGCCTCCGGAAGCGTGGGGACCTATGCCGTGCAATTGGCGAAACACCTGCGGGCCAACGTCACGGGCGCATGCAGTAGCCAAAACGTGGCGATGGTCAGGGCGCTTGGGGCGGACCACACCATCGACTATACCGCTACGGATATGGCACGATGGGAGGAACGATTCGATGTGGTATTTGACGCCGTAGGAAAAATAAAGGGCTCAGCGGGCAAACGGCTCCTGAAGTCCGGTGGACGATTTGTATCCACAAGGGGAAGAACTTCATTTGCTGTTCAGGATTTGCACCGCATCCGCGGACTGGTTGACGAAGGGAAGCTGACGCCGGTCATTGACCGGGTCTACACCCTGGACACCATCCGGGAGGCGCATGCCTACGTCGAACAGTTCCGAAAGAAAGGCAATGTAGCCGTTCAAGTCATTGTCGATAAAAACCAAAACCCGATTTAACCTATGGCCAGTTCGCTGCAGGAATTTCCCGTACACGTCAGGCTAAAGCTCGCTGCGCTTTGGACTTCTGTCATGTTCTGTTACATCTATGGTGACTACTTCGAGTTGTATGTGCCGGGCAAGGTGGAAGGCCTGCTGAACGGTGATAACATGTTGGGCAGTCCCGGGAAGTTACTCGCGGCAACCGTCATGCTCACGGTCCCGGCCTTGTTGATCTCAATCTCCATCATGGCCAAGCCCGGCATCAGCCGTGCACTGAACCTTGTGTTTGGCATCTTCTTCACCCTGCTCATGTTGTTGATCGCGGTCACGTCCCTGACCGAGTGGAGAATGTTCTATGTCTTCCTGGCGCTCGTGGAGAGTGTACTGACGTCCATCGTGGTGTACCAGGCCTGGCGCTGGAAAAAGACGGAGGGCTGAAACCAAACATGCGGGCAGGAACCATGATCGCGATTCGGAGGATACCGCACACGGCAACGTGGCCGATCCGGCAAACGGCGATGTGGCCGGGGAAGCCACTGGAGTTCGTTAAGGTCGAAGGCGATGAGCGTGCGGTGCATTATGGTCTCTTTGAGGACGACCACCTGTTGGCCGTCATTTCGTGCTTTTACCGGGAGGGAGAGATGCAATTCAGGAAGTTCGCAACCTTGCCCCATCACCAGCGCAGGGGATTTGGAACGATGCTGCTGCGCCATGTCATTCATGAAGCGAGTAGGGAGGGAGTACCCAGGCTTTGGTGCAATGCCCGGGCGGACAAGCAAGGGTTCTATGCGAAATTCGGTTTGCGGGCGACGGGCGATCAATTCGCAAGGGAAGGTGTAGCGTACGTAACCATGGAGTTGAAACTCGGGGATGAGATGCCGGCATCAACGTCCATGGCGGCCACGCTCACTCGCACTGTCAAATAATTTAAATCGGGATGAACAGGATCGTGTATTTCTTCTTCTTCGTGTTGATGAGCATGACGGCCATCGCGCAGCACCCCCAGGCGTTGGAAATACGTCAAATTGAGCTGGACACGTTCTCCAACGCTAAGGCTTTTCAGAT
>JAYRXB010000244.1:0-2959 GCA_041917735.1 Cyclobacteriaceae bacterium | reverse complement strand
TGTCCGTTGCAGTTTGCGCCAGTCCACCATCTACAAACAAGCTCAGCGATGGGCCATCCTTCCGGAGAACAACATGATGGAATTGGGAACTGACAGTCCCGGAGAACACCTGTGGGACATTTCCACAGCCAACGCCATTGCCATCATACCGGGCACCAGCAAATACACGGGGCGCGGTGGTATTGGATGAATTGTAATAGCTGATACCAAATGGATATCCCTGGCCATCGCCCATCCATGCACGGAGTATATCATTGATGATGCCTGCCATGTCGTTTTGCACTGCAGCAGGCTCAGCCCAAACCGAAACCGTAAAGTTCTGGTTTGTCCCGAAGTTGATGTCCAAGTTGTTGGCAACCGTTACATATTCACTCCCTGAAAACATATACGCCGAGTTTGGCTTGCCGGATTTTCCGGTGGTGAGGGTTGCTCCATGGTTGGTTCCATGATGCCCTTTTCCGCTGGTGTCGTCGAGGTTTCCATTAAAGACATACTCTGCGACCAATTCACTGTCCAGCGAACCATCTTCGATCGACACAGTCAACACGCTGTCAACACCCGGCTCCACACCCTCGGTGGCCATGATCCGGAACACGGCCGATTCGAGGGCTTCACTCTTCGTATCAAAATTGGTGTTGACTGTAAATCCGATGGAGGATGCCGGGCCTTCAAAAGTGAGCTCTGACCCCGTGCCTAATGCGGGTGAGGTATACAGGTCCTTGTCGTCTCCCGCGACAAGCCCACTTCCCGGCAGCAAGATGATCTTCAGGCTCCTGCCATCGGGCAAGGGCTTTGACAACTGGAGTTCTACATTGAGGCCTTTCACTCCTTCAGTCGCGGACAGGCTGGTCGTGCCGAATTCTACAACAACGGGCGTATCCGGCGTCGGCGATGAATCTTTACCACATCGTATGGCCAAGGCGGCCAACAAGAAGAGTACAACCAAAATAGAACTGCGCATGATGTTGGTTTTGACCAATTTAAATTCCAGCGAACTGAATTCCAAATTCCCTCGCTATCACTGGGCAGAGTCCGGTATGCAGACTAATAAACCGCTCCAATGCCCGCCTCCCACAACTTCTTCTGGTAGGCCGGCACCTCGGTATCCATGATTGCCTTGCTCCGGCTTTCGAGGCCAGCCCACTCCTTCTCGAGTTCGGCGCGCCGGTCACGGCTCGACTTATTCACGCGCGGGATATCGCTCTCGGTCTGGTTGATCATGAACATGTAGTTGGCCGTAAACTTGTTTTCGTAGTTGTCTACGTCATCGTAAGCCTTGGCCTTCCGCTGAATCATGTCCGCGTCCCATTCGGTCATCTTCTTCACAAGGGCTTCTCCCTCTTTCTTTAGCGCCGCAAACTTAGGTTGCTCACCCATTTCTTTCAGAATGGCCTCGATGCGTGTACGCGCCTTGACCATGGCATTGACCTGCCGGTGCATGGTGTTGAGGTTGGCTTCCACTTCCGACATAAACGTGTGGTACTCCTGGTATGTAGCCGCGGTGGTCGGATAATGGGGATTCGGAAGAATCTTGAAGTCGGATTTGCTTTCCTTGTCGTTGTACTTGACGGTCACGGAATAGCTTCCCGGCGAAGCCTTGTGCCCGCGGTAGCTGGACTCGATGTAGGTCTTGGGCGCGCCCAGCATGATCGCGTAACGCATGTCCCACACATGACGGTTGAGCCCCTTCGATCTCATCAACGTGGGATTTGCCGGCGGCCCACCGGCGTAACCTTCGTAGGTCTCATCGGCTTTGGAGGTATAGGTGCGCACCACGTTGCCCGCAGCATCCTTGATTTCCAGAGTTACTGCCACCGAATCTGCAAGTTTCGGCTGGTGGTAGTAGATGACCACGCCATTGGCGGGGTTCACGCCCTCAAAATCGTTCATGCCATTGAAGTGCTCTACATTGGACCCGCTCAGCGGACTGCCCCAGTTGCCAATGATGGCATCCTCCGGCCGGTATACCTTGAACGCTTCGTCGCCCGGACTCACCTGGCGGATCAGGCCAAGG
The DNA here is from genome assembly GCA_041917735.1 of Cyclobacteriaceae bacterium. Classification (GTDB taxonomy): domain Bacteria; phylum Bacteroidota; class Bacteroidia; order Cytophagales; family Cyclobacteriaceae; genus ELB16-189. The sequence continues at coordinate 945 of JAYRXB010000244.1, read as the reverse complement.
TCGTCGAGGATCCAGAACGAGCGGCCCATGGTGGCCACCACGAGGTCGTTGTTCTTGATGAGCAGGTCGGTGACCGGCACGACCGGGAAGTTGAGCTGGAACGGCATCCACGACGTGCCGCCGTTGTAGCTGATGTACATGCCGAGTTCAGTACCAGCAAACAGGAGGCCTTTGCGGACCGGGTCTTCGCGCACCACGCGGGTGTAAGCGCCGTAGGGAATCCCTTTACTGATGTTCACCCAGGTCTTGCCGTAGTCGGTGGTTTTGTAAATCGCCGGCGTGAGGTCGTTGAACTTGTAGCGAGTGGTGGCGATGTAGACGGTTGCCTGATCGTGGGGCGATACTTCGATGGCGTTGACCAGGCATTCGGGTATCGTCTTGAACATGTTGTTCCACGTCTTGCCGCCGTCGCGCGTCAGGCTGACCACGCCGTCATCGCTGCCGGTCCAGATGACACCTTTTTCGGTGGGCGACTCCAGCACATAAGCCAGCGTCCCGTAGTTCTCGGCGCCAACGGCCTCGTTCGTGTACGGGCCGCCGCCTTTGCCTTGCTTCTCTTTTTCGTTCCGGGTCAGGTCGGGCGACACCTCTTCCCAGGTCACGCCCTTGTCGCGCGTGCGCAGGAGTAACTGGGCCCCGTGGTAGAAGGTACCGGGTTCATGCTTCGACCAGATGATGGGCGCATTCCAGTTGAAGCGGTATTTCATGTCTTTTGTCTCACGGCCGAGGTATTGGATCGGGGCCGCCATGATGCTGGTCCCGGCTTCGGCTTTATGGTTCAACAGTTCGATGGTGCCCAGGTAGCTCCCGCCCATTACTTCATCGGGCGCGTCGGGATCGAAGGCCAGGAACGCACTCTCGCCGCCGGCCGAGTAAGTCCACTGTTCACGCCCGATGCTATAGCGGCCCAGGGCCATGCTGCTGATGCGCACGGTGGTGTTGTCT
>JAYRXB010000243.1:0-2333 GCA_041917735.1 Cyclobacteriaceae bacterium | reverse complement strand
GCATCGACATCATGCTCGACAGCGGGCCCAACGCGCGTTCGGTGCAGCTGACGCTTAACCCGTTCACCCTGATCGGGGCTACCACGCGAGCAGGGTTGCTTACTTCACCGTTGCGCGCCCGATTTGGCATCAACGCCCGGCTTGAATACTACGATGCACAATTGCTCACGCGGATTATTCATCGATCGGCCGGAATTCTCAACAGTCCCATTGACAAGGAAGCCGCGCATGAAATCGCGCGCCGCAGCCGGGGCACTCCACGGATCGCCAATAATTTGTTGCGCCGGACACGCGACTTTGCACAAATCAAAGGAGATGGAATCATTACCAAGGCCATTGCACAGATGGCCTTGAAAGCTCTGGATGTGGATGAAAACGGGCTCGATGATATGGATAACCGTATCCTGAACACCATCATTGGAAAGTTCAACGGTGGCCCGGTAGGACTCAATACGATCGCGACAGCCGTCGGCGAAGAAGCCGAGACCATTGAAGAAGTCTACGAGCCGTTCCTGATCCAGGAAGGCTACCTGAAGCGCACGGCCCGAGGCCGGGAAGCAACGGAATTGGCTTACAAGCACCTGAAGCTGCCCCCGCCTGCATCCCGCGGGCCCGGTCTCTTTGACTGATCGTCATGTCGATCGACCAACACACCCAACTGGTTAAGTCGATTGCCCGGGACCTGGGCTTCTCGTATTGTGGCATCTCACGGGCAGAATTCCTGGAAGAAGAAGCGCCGCGACTGGAGGCTTGGCTTCGACGCGGATACGCCGGTAAAATGAGTTACCTGGAACGCAACCAGGACAAGCGGCTTGATCCACGGCTCCTGGTTCCCGGTGCACAATCTGTCATTAGCCTGATGTACAACTATGCGCCGCGACAGCACCTTCCTGCCGGCGAATTCAAGTTGTCGAAGTACGCTTATGGAGAAGATTATCACCTGGTCATCAAGGATCAGCTGGGTGAATTCATCCGGCGTCTTCGAACAGCAGTAGGTGACATTGATGGGCGGGCGTTCGTCGATTCCGCACCGGTTCACGAGCGGGCCTGGGCAGCCCGTTCCGGAGTTGGCTGGATTGGCAAAAACAGCTTGCTGTTGAACCGGCAACAGGGTAGTTTCTTTTTCCTCGCCGAATTGATTCTTGACCTCCCCCTGGTACCCGATGGGCCGGCCAAAGACTACTGTGGGACCTGTACCGCATGCATGGACGCTTGCCCGACAGGGGCTATCCCCGAGCCATACGTGGTGAACGGCAGCGCCTGCATCTCCTACTTTACGATCGAGCTCAAGGAGGCAATTCCGCAGGAATGGAAAGGAAAATTCAAGGGGTGGATTTTCGGGTGCGACATTTGCCAGGATGTGTGCCCGTGGAACCGGTTTGCCAAGCCACATGCCGAACCCCGTTTCGATCCTTCGGAGGAACTTGGTTCCATGAAAGAGGCTGACTGGAAGGAACTCACGGAAGAGGTATTTAACAAACTCTTTGAACGCTCTGCCGTAACCCGGACCGGGCTGGAGGGGCTAAAGCGAAACATCCGATTCGTCAGCGAATCGGATTAAGCCGCCACGAAGCACCGGTTGAGGATCGCCTGATGGTTGCCATAATTCGCGTAACACCACCGTTTCAGCTCCTGCACCTCTTCGGCGATTAACAACCGGATCGCCTTTCTCAACTCTTTTTCGAAAAGTTTGGCATCGAAGCTCACTCGACTGAGCACCGTCTTCACATAGTTCAGCATAGCCAGGAAATTTTGATGATACCGAACATCCCCGCCTCCGGGATATAACGTTGAAAGTAATAGTTAGGCCATAGAGTTAAAAGAAAATATAAATTTGTCACCGCAAACCGTTTGCGCAATTCTTTGCATGATGAAATCCCGGCTGCTTTACCTGTTTCTGACCCTCCTCCTGGGGCAACCCATGCTGACGCTGGGGCAGCAAATACAGGTTCTGCTCGGCCCCGACGAAATCGGGGAAAACCAGGCTTGGACCATTCACGTCTCCGTTTCCAATGATCAGCTCAAATCCTACAGCAGCTTCCCCGACATTCCGGGATTTCGCAAGCGGGGTACCAGCACCCAATCACAGACCAGCATTGTGAATGGCCAGGTCAGTTCATCCCAGGGGGTGATCATGACCTACACGCCCACCCAACAGGGTACGGTAACGATCCCTTCCTTCTCCATGAAAGTAAACGACCAGGTGGTGCCGGTCGCGGGAAAAAAAGTCAAGGTAGGTCCGCCCGTACAAGTACAGGCCCGAGATCCCTTTCGTTCGCTCTTCGATCAACGCGACCCGTTCAGCGACCCCTATGGTAAATCGGAGCCGGAGT
>JAYRXB010000242.1:0-3180 GCA_041917735.1 Cyclobacteriaceae bacterium | reverse complement strand
TACACGAGGCCACCGATCAGCAACAGGATGAAGACGATAACCCCGGACCCAAACGGCAACCCGAGATTGTTGACAAAGAAGATCTCGAAACCTCCTGCCAGCGAAGGAAGTCCCGGCACAATGAAGTCGTTGATGAAGATGACAATGGCACCGCTAACGGCCAGTGCGGCAAAAATGCCCCAGCGGGTGGGCTGGTATTTCTTAAAGTAGTAGATCAGTCCAAGCGCAGGGATGGTGACAAGGTTCAGCATGTGAACGCCTATGGATAAGCCCATCACATAGGCAATGAAGATCAGCCAGCGGTTGGCGGCAGCCTCATCTTCGATTACATCCCACTTGAGAATGCCCCACACCACGAACGCGGTGAAGAACGCTGACATGGCGTAAACCTCGGCCTCTACGGCGGAGAACCAGAATGAATCGGAAAATGTATAGGCCAACGAACCAACGAGGGCGGCACCGATAATCATCCAGACTTGTCCGTCGGAAAGCTCTTCATTCTTCTTGATGCCGATCAGCTTGCGGGCAAACAATGTGATGGACCAAAACAGGAAAAGAATAGTAAAGGCACTGGCGAGTACGCTCAGGCTGTTGATCCAGTAGGATACCTTGGTTACATCGCCCAGGGCCAGGAAGGAGAACATGCGACCCAGCAGCATGTACAACGGTGCTCCGGGGGGGTGAGAAACCTCCAGTTTGTAGGCGACGGCAATAAATTCTCCGCAATCCCAGTAGCTGGCGGTCTCTTCAAAGGTGAGCCAATAAGTGGCCAGTGCTATGCCAAAAGCCAGCCAACCGCCGTAATTATTGATGGTTTGAAATCTCATGCGATGAATAAACGAAAATGTAAGGGGCGAAAATAGTCAATCCGTCGCCAACGAGAGCAAAGGAAGGCGAAAAACGCGGCCTAGTACACAATGCTGTAGAAAAGCAGCCAGAGCAGAAATACCGGCAGGTAGAAGCCAAGGACAATGGTCCAGGCCGCCCGCTCTTCCCTGCGCGTGTAGTGGGTGATGCCAATGACAAGCAGGTACCAATAAGCCGGCTCAAACAGGTTAAGTGCCTTGCTGGGGTAACTGTAGGCGGCGTCTAAGGTCCGGTAATCCAGCAAGTTCATGAGCGATAAGGGGTAGAATGCGCCGATCTCAAAGAAATTGGGATCACGCACAACTACAAAGAACCAGGTGATCTTGATCAACTCGGGAATCAGGAAGATGAACTCTCCGACGAGCACGATTTTCCAGCACTGGGAATACGTCACCCGGTAGCCAAAAAGAAAACACCCAACCCAAATGACGAACCCCAGGGCAGTGAATTTCCACGCGTAAATGAACGGAATGGATAAATATTGCAACGCGCTCCGCAGGTGCAGCACGGACCCCGCTGGCTGGTCGGCCAGGAATTCAAAGGCTGCCGTCTCATTTTCGATCATGGACTTCTTGATAAAGAGCAGGACCAGGGTGGAAAGGCAAAGCAACAGGAAGAGTTGCCTTTTGGATTGGGAATAAATCGAAGCGTCGTCGGTCGGGCTCATGAGAATACTTGCTTCCGGGGTGCTATTTTTGCGGGGTTGAAAGATACAGTGAAAATAGGACTTGCCTTCCTGATGGTGTTTTGTTTCGGGTTCTCGAACGCCCAGGAGCGAAAAGACACCACACTCATTCTCATTGCGAACATAACGATTCAACTGGAGGCCACCCAGGCATTAAACGATTTATACAACTTCAAGTTTGCCAAAGCCGAACAACAGTTTCGCTGGTTCAAGCAGAAGTACCAATGGCATCCGTTACCCTATTTTTTGCTCGGGCTCAGCGAGTGGTGGAAAATCATGCCGCGAATAGAGAGCCGCGACCATGATGAGCGCTTCCTGGCGTACATGGACAGCACGATCATGGTAGCCGAGCAATTGCATGACAAGGTGCCGGAGTACCGTATCGAGGCGGCATTTTTTCTCGCTGCGGCGTATGGGTTCAAAGGGCGGTTGTATTCCGACGAAGACCGGAAGGAGTGGCGGAAGGCTGCCATCGCCGGCAAGCGCGCACTGAAATTTCTCGATGAATGCAAGGAGAAGGAGTACCTCAGCCCGGAGTTGCTCTTCGGTGATGCGCTGTACAATTACTTTTCCGTCTGGGTCAGGGAGAACTACCCGGCGCTGAAACCCCTGCTATGGTTTTTCCCCAAGGGCGACAAGGAAGTTGGGCTGAAGCAATTGCGGGAGGTTTCATTCAATGCCTTCTATACCCGTACGGAAGCGATGGTATGGCTGATGCGTATCTACAACAGCTATGAGAACAAGAACGAGCAAGCAATGCAGATAGCCGAGTACTTATTCAAGACGTACCCGGATAACCCGTACTTTCATCGGTATTACGCCAGGATGCTGTACACACGGGGATTATATGCGGATATGGAACGAGAATCGAAGGCAATCCTGACGCGCATTGACAGCGGAGACCTGGGGTATGAAGCAACCAGCGGCCGTTATGCGGCCTTCTTCCTCGGGCAATTGGGAGAGTTTCGCCGGCAGCAGGAGGATGCCAAAAAGTACTACCGGCTCACCGTGAAGTTTGCGGAAGAAACAGGGGCAATCAAGTCGGGGTATTATCTTTACTCCCTGATCGCCCTCGGTGAGATTGCCAGCAAGCAGGGCGATAAAGAACTGGCACGCAAGTATTTTGAAGAAGTAAAGAAGAAGGCGGGACGAAAGGATGAGGCGTTTAAAGATGCCAAGCGGCGCCTCAGGAACCTGGATAAAGGTGATTAATTATAATTGACTTCATGGTGAAAAAAAGAGCCTTGATTACTGGTGTTACCGGACAAGACGGTGCCTATTTGTCCGAGTTGCTGCTGAGCAAAGGGTATGAAGTTCATGGAGTCAAGCGACGGACCTCCCTATTGAATACAGCCCGCATTGATCATTTGTACCAGGATCCGCACGAACGAGGCGCCAATTTCCACCTGCACTACGGCGACCTTACCGACGCCATGAACATTACACGCATTATGGCTGACATCAAGCCGGATGAAGTGTACAACCTGGGGGCCATGAGTCATGTGAAGGTGTCATTTGAAGAGCCCGAGTACACAGCCAATGCGGATGGTGTCGGCACGCTGCGCATCCTCGAAGCAATCCGATTGCTCGGATTGACAAAAAAGACAAAATTCTACCAGGCGTCCAGT
>JAYRXB010000241.1:0-4448 GCA_041917735.1 Cyclobacteriaceae bacterium | reverse complement strand
GTAGAGGTAATTGTCTCCTCCGTCCGGCCGTTTCAACTGATGATGGGCAAGATCATCGGTCTCGCTTCCGTGGGATTGCTGCAATTCCTGATTTGGATCGTGCTGATCTCAACACTCTCCACGGTCGTGCTCGGCTATTTCGGTCTTCAGACGCCGCAGCAGGAAATGATGCAGATGAACGAGCAAGCCCAGCAAATGGCCGCCCAGGGGCCTGGATCACTGCAAGTATTAAATGCCTTGAGTCAAATCAATTGGCCGTATGTGATCTTTAGCTTCGTCTTCTATTTCATCGGTGGCTACCTGCTCTATGGCGCCTTGTTTGCTGCGGTGGGCTCCGCAGTCGATAGCCCTGCCGAAGCCCAGCAGTTCATGTTCCCGATTACTATCCCGATGCTGATCAGCTACTTTGGACTGTTCACCTTCATCCTGGAAGACCCTCACGGACCCATCAGCGTCTGGCTGTCGATCATTCCGTTCACGTCGCCCATCGCGATGATGGGTCGTATCGGCTTTGGAGTTCCGGATTGGCAGCTCGCCTTGTCAATGGCCCTGCTGGCAGGTGGTTTCGTTCTCACGACCTGGTTCGCTGCGCGCATTTACCGCGTGGGGATCCTCATGCACGGAACCAAGGTGAGCTACCGCGTGCTCGCCAAGTGGTTCATGCAGAAAGGGTGAGTCGGTGATCAGTGACCGGTAACCGGTGACCGGTGACCAGTGACCGGTGACCAGTGGCCAGTAACCGGTAATCTATTCTAGCTGATTGCGCATTGCCCAATACCTTGCACCCAGCACCCAGTACCCAGCACCCAGTACCCAGCACCCAGTACCTAGCACCCAGCACCTAGCACCCAGCACCTAGGTATTTTGTAATTTCCCCTCCAAATGGCCCGCTTCCCACGTCTGGCAAGTATTGCATTCTACCAGGATCATGGAAACCTGAAATGGGTCATCCTTGTCATCTCGGTGGTCATCAGCGTGGCCTCCATTTTCTACACCAATGTGCTTGTCGATCAACTCAAGGAGCGCGAGCGCAACCAGGTGCGACTCTTCGCGCGCGCGCTGGAATACACCTCCAACGATGCCACCAGCAACATTCTGTTCATTACCGAGGAGATCATTTACAAGAACAACTCCATTCCCACGATGCTGGTGAACGAGTCAGGGAAAATTCTGAACTACACCAACGTGGACCTGGACCCCGCCTGGTCTGAAGCCCGCAAAGAGCAAGAACTGAACCGGCAACTTGATGAAATGAAGGCATCCTTTCCGCCCATACCCATCATTTTGCGAGACCCTTCCACGCAGGAAGAATTTGGAAAGCAACTGGTGTACTACAAGAATTCCTTTCTTCTCACCCAGTTGATTGCCTATCCCTATGTGCAGCTATCCGTGATCGCGATTTTTGCGTTCATTTCTTACCTCGCATTCAGCTATTCCAAACAGGCCGAACAAAACCGCGTATGGGTAGGCCTGGCCAAAGAGACCGCCCACCAGCTTGGCACACCCCTGTCATCCTTGATGGCGTGGGTTGAAATGCTGCGCGAAGACCCGCAGTTTAAAGGCAGAGGAATTGTGGAGGAGCTGGACAAGGACGTAGCAAAGCTGAGAATGGTAACAGAGCGCTTTTCCAGCATTGGCTCCACCCCGGCCCTGAAGGAGGAAAACGTTCATCAGCTCGTTACCAACGTCGTAAGCTACCTCCAGCCCCGGGTGTCCAATAAGGTCAACTTCGAGGTATATGCCCTTTCGGAGTCGATCCGGGCCCAGGTGCATGCGCCGCTGTTTGAATGGGTCGTGGAGAACCTTTGCAAGAATGCGGTGGATGCCATCGGCACCACGGGCACCATTTCCATCAAAATTCTGCGGGGCAGCGAACGGAAGGTGTTTATCGACATTTCCGACACCGGAAAGGGCATTCCCAAGTCGGTAATTCCCAACGTATTCAAGCCAGGCTTTACCACAAAAAAGCGCGGCTGGGGGCTTGGACTGGCCCTGGCCAAACGGATTATTGAAATCTACCACCGGGGAAGAATTTTCGTCAAGCACTCGGAAGAAAACCAGGGCACCACCTTCCGGATCGTATTGCAGAGCGCTTAGTCCTTTTCTCCTGACTGTCAATCGTTTAGCCGAAGCCAGAAAACCCTGATTTTTGGGATTCCCGCTTGGTGTTACCATCGCCGAATCCTACTTTTGTGGCCGGATTTTACGACTTCAACAACCTATCCCATTCCATGGCAAACTATGGCAAAATAACGCAGGTGATCGGTCCCGTAGTGGACGTTGCCTTCGATGAGCCCGGCTCAAAGCTCCCTGAAATTCTGAACTCCCTGGAGGTCACCAAGACCGATGGCACGCGGATCGTGCTGGAGTGCCAGCAGCACCTCGGCGAGGACCGTGTTCGGACGGTAGCCATGGATGGAACGGAAGGCCTGGTGCGCGGCATGAAGGTGCTGGATACCGGTAATGCCATTACCATGCCGATCGGCGACGACATCAAGGGTCGCCTGTTCAACGTCGTTGGCGAAGCCATTGACGGCATCTCCCAGCCCAAGAAAGAAAAGAGCCTGCCCATTCACCGGTCGGCCCCTTCGTATGAAAACCTCACCACTTCGGCCGAGGTCCTTTTTACAGGTATCAAGGTTATCGACCTGATCGAGCCTTATGCCAAGGGTGGTAAGATCGGTCTGTTCGGCGGTGCCGGTGTAGGTAAGACCGTTTTGATCCAGGAACTGATCAACAACATCGCAAAAGCCTATTCGGGCTTGTCGGTGTTTGCAGGTGTTGGCGAGCGTACCCGCGAGGGTAACGACCTCCTCCGCGAGATGATCGAAGCCGGTATCGTGGACTACGGCGACGAATTCCGCAAGTCGATGCACAGCGGCGGCTGGGATCTCTCCAAGGTTGACAAGGCCAAGTTGGCTGAATCCAAAGCAACCTTCGTGTTTGGCCAGATGAACGAACCCCCGGGTGCTCGTGCCCGTGTGGCACTCTCCGGTCTGACCATTGCCGAGTACTTCCGCGACGGCGACGGAACGGGCAAAGGCCGCGACATCCTCTTCTTCATCGATAACATCTTCCGTTTCACCCAGGCCGGCTCTGAAGTATCGGCGCTCCTGGGTCGTATGCCTTCCGCCGTGGGTTACCAGCCTACGCTCGCCTCTGAAATGGGCGCCATGCAGGAGCGCATCACGTCGACCAAGAACGGTTCCATCACATCGGTACAGGCCGTATACGTTCCTGCCGACGACTTGACTGACCCCGCTCCGGCCACCACGTTCTCGCACCTGGATGCGACCACCGTGTTGAGCCGCAAGATTGCCGAGTTGGGTATCTACCCTGCCGTTGACCCGCTGGATTCCACTTCGCGGATTCTGCGTGCTGACATCGTGGGTGAGGCGCACTACAACTGTGCCCAGCGCGTGAAATACACACTCCAGCGCTACAAAGAATTGCAGGACATCATCGCCATCCTGGGTATGGATGAATTGAGTGACGAAGACAAACTGGTGGTGAACCGCGCGCGCCGTGTGCAGCGCTTCCTCTCCCAGCCGTTCCACGTTGCCGAAGCCTTCACTGGCCTCAAGGGCGCCCTGGTGGATATCAAAGACACGATCAAGGGCTTCAACATGATCCTCGATGGTGAACTGGATCACCTCCCGGAATCTGCCTTTAACCTCGTGGGTACCATCGAGCAGGCTATCGAAAAAGGTGAACGTCTCCTCGCAGAAGCTAAAGGCTAACCATCATGTACCTCGAAATCCTTACAGCAGAGAAGAAAGTTTTCGAAGGCGACGTAACCAGCGCCACCTTCCCGGGTTCCGACGGTTCGTTCCAGGTGTTGAACAACCACGCCCCGCTTATCAGTTTGCTGGCCGAGGGTACCGTGGAGTACAAACTCAATGAGAAACGCCACAAAGTGCAGATCACCGGTGGCGTGGTGGAGGTCCTCAAGAACAAAGTGGTTGTTCTCGCCGATGGCGTGAAAGAGTAACACAACCTCGCATAAAGCAAAAAGGCACCCCAGGGTGCCTTTTTTTGTTGGTCATCTTATTTCCTGAGTAATCGATTCTTTGGCAAGAACACATCCTTGCGTGCCGCGGCATCCATCGCAAAGAAGGTCTCCGGCTGATGGGAAGATCGAACAACCCAGCTGCCTTCGGCGGGCCAGGCCTCGATCGTACCCAGGGTATTGCTTCCCTTCTCCAGTGTAAGGACGATGGACGGTGATCCGGTCGGTGCCGAAGGGGCGAAAGCGGCGCCGTTGCGATACTCCATCCCGGAAAGGAAAGAACGTACCTCCATGGAATCAACGGGCGTACCGGCCATCATCCACTTGCCAGCAACTTTCTCGATCACAAAACTACTATCGGCGGGATACCGGAAGGAGACGCGGGTGACCGAGTCGCGCTTCACCCGCAAAAAACTCTTGTCGCGCCAGTCGTCCATGG
>JAYRXB010000240.1:0-9456 GCA_041917735.1 Cyclobacteriaceae bacterium | reverse complement strand
TTGCAGCGCGTCAGTTTTGACGTCCGGTTATTCCGAAAAGAATACCGCAAATCGCTCCGGTGGCTCAGCCGGGACGAGACTATTCGCCTGAAGGAATGGGTACGCACCAATCAAACCTTAAATCAATCGATATGAAAACCATCCGTATAGTTTTATTGCTTGTTGTTACCGTGCTGATCGCCAGCTGCTCTGTCATTCGACAGGGAGAGGTGGGCGTGAAGCGTAAGTTGGGGAAGCTGGACAGCAAGGCCCTGCCAGCCGGGCCAGTGCTTTTCAATCCCTTCACTACCCGTGTTATCAAGCTGCCTGTTCGCACCATGAACATGGAGATATCCTCAAGCCTGCCCTCGAAGGAGGGGTTGAACGTAGCGGCGGTAATTTCGATCCTGTATCGAATCGAGCCGCAGATGGCCCCTTCTATCATCGAGAACCTGGGCATGAACTACGATGATGTGGTGATCAACAGCGTGTTCCGATCAGCGGCGGCCGATGTATGCTCACGGTTCTATGCGAAGGACATGCATTCGGCTCAGCGCGCGCTCATAGAGCGGGAGATCACGGAGCAGATGACGAAGCTCATTCACGGTAGGGGTATCATCGTAGATGCGGTGTTGTTGAAAAACATCCAGCTACCGGCTGGCCTGGCGCGGGCAGTAGAAGAGAAGCTGGAGGCCGAGCAGGATGCGCAGCGTATGCAGTTTCTTCTTGATCGGGAGAAGCAGGAGGCTCAGCGCAAAATGATTGAGGCACAGGGTATCCGCGATGCGCAAAAGATCCTTTCAGAGGGGCTGAACCGCACCATCATCGAGTGGCAGAGTATTGAGGCTTTCCGGGAGGTAGCCAAGTCACCCAATGCAAAGATCATTGTGACCGACGGCAAGGCGCCACTGCTGATCAATCCGGAGGGAAACTGAAGGGATACGGGTCGGAAACGAAAAAAGCCCCACGCTGGTGGGGCTTTCTTTTTTGGCGGTCCGGACGGGACTCGAACCCGCGACCTCCTGCGTGACAGGCAGGCATTCTAACCAGCTGAACTACCGGACCTTCCCAAGTTTTGAAGTGATACCCTCAAAACAAGGCTGCAAAGATAGGTTTTGGTGTCTGTATTCCAAATATCAGCTGAAATTCTCGGGACCGGATTCGTCCCTGGGCTCCTCAGATCGCAGCTTGAGGGCCCAATACAGGCCCCTGATGTCTGACCGCCAAGCTGGTAGCACCCCGACCATGATGATCTCTTCCACCAGTTCAAGGCAGGTGACTGCGACGGTAACGTAGAACAACGGATAAACCGTCCCCTCCAGGAAGAACAGCGAGCAAAGAAAGGCCCCCTGAAATACGGTGGCCAGCTTGGCGCCGTAAGTATGAAAGCTGGTGGGCTTTTGGTAGCGTGCCATGGCAAAACCCAACTGCAGAAAGAAAAGTACCCACATCAATGAAATCGGCAACCACTGTTCTGCCAGGAAGTCCCGCCGAAAGACGATGACCCCCAGGAAGGAGGCAAATACGGCAAGGTCGTCGCCCAGGGAGTCGAGCCGTGAGCCGAGGATGCTGATCACCTTGAACTTACGCGCGAGGAATCCATCAATTGCATCGGTAATGAAGCTTGCCAGTATCAACCACTTGAATACTTGCAGATTACCTACAACCAACAGAACAATAAGTACAGGGAAAGCAGCCACCCTGAAGAAGGAAATCGCGTTTACAATCCGCATGGCCCGGGGTGCCTGGAAGAGAAGGTAGAAGATCGGGTTGAAACGCTCCACGGGGCAAATTTAGGGTAGTTGCTGCCTCACCTCTCATTCTGAAACCCAGGCTCCCAATTTGAGACTACTTCTGGAGTGGGAAAGCCTTTTCTGACCCAAAATGGGCATTGGCATGGTTCTGACTGCTATAGTGTCAAAACCACTCCTATGAAAACACTCCTTGAACTTCACCGCAGCGGGGTAATCCAGTACCTCGTCAAGTCTAGCGTGGTAAGCACCAGCATGCTGTCGTACCTCGAGTACTACGAACAATTTTCCGGCCTTCGCACCGCCGGCGTTTCCTATCGGACGGCCATTCAGCAGCTGGCCGCACAATACCACGTGTCGGCGACGACCATCAAGAAGGGCGTAAGGCTTGTAACGGCCGCTGAACGGCAGTCGGGCAAGCCAATTCTCCGGATGGCAAGCTGATCGGCCACAGCCAAAGACTAACCCTATGATTACCCTGGTAAGTTTGGCGGCGGCAGGGCTCGTTTTTTACACTGTGCTCTACCTGCGCCGAATCCTTACGCGATCAGCGATCCGGCACTCCGGATGACATAAATCATTGGTGTGCGCGTATCAACTGCATTGACGACGGCCTTTGCCGTTCGATAGATTGTGGCACAGACGAAAACCGTCTGTGTCGCCATGAAAAAGCAAACCGGTATGTGGATTGATGGCAGCAAGGCCGTCATCATCTCGTTGATTGATGGAAAGGAACAAGTCGATCGGGTAGAAGCGGAGATTGAAAACCGTGTCCATCATTTTGCCGATGGAGACCCGGGGGTGTACATGGGAAGTCGTCACCTGATGCCGGAGAAGCGCATTCACGAGCGTGAACGCCACCAACTCGATCAATACCTCGAGGCCGTCCTGGATAAAGTGAAGTCAGCCGACGAACTCTATGTCTTCGGGCCTGCGGAGACCCGCGTTGCACTTCAGCGCAAACTGGACACCGACAAGTCGTACAAGTACCTGGCGGCTCGTCTTCGCGCGGTGGAACCGGCCGATAGCATGACCCGGAATCAGATTGTGGCGAGGGTGAAAGAGTTCTTCAGCAAATAGCCACAAACTTCAAGCTTGTTCATTTGCGATCTGCCTGCTGGATTCAGCTAGCCGGCTGACCGGATTAGCCGGCACTCCGGCTAGCTGGTTTGCCCCGCTTCTTTCCCTACTTCACTGCCCCTGCAAAGATCGAATTGAATAGTAGTTTATACGTTCCATGCGTTTGGCCGCGAAACTGGGGACGGAAGCCAAACAGGATCACGCGGCCTTTGCCGTAGCCTACGTTGAGCATGGCCGACTTGTCTTTCAGGTAACGGTCGTGGCCTTTGGCCCATCCGCTCATCACCAGGTCTTTGCTGGCATAGCGCGACACTTCCACTACATCGGGAGCAGGTGCCAGCGTGGTTTTTTCGTTTCCTCCTTCACCCTTGCGCGACGGAATGATCTTCCGGAAGGACCGGCTGCGCTGGAAGCTGGCGGCCGCCTCAGGCTGCATGCCATAGGCCAGCGGGTTGTTGACATCCACCGTCATCCGGATCAGGGATCCCGGGATAAAGAACTCGTTGCTGGAGAGCCCAGCCGTCAAATCTTCCACGGGCAAGCCGAAGTGCTCGATGGCGAAGCCGGACGACTGGTCGAGGCAGATGAGCGTTCCGCCACCGTCAACATACCGTTCGAGTGCCTGCAGGCCTGGCAAGCCGATGCCGCCCGTGTATTGATCGGGCATCTCACCTTTGCGGTGACCGTGAAGGATTTCTTCACCGCGCTGCGAGGGCAGCAGAATGGCCGAATAGAGACTGAGGTTTTTCGTGCGAAGGTCGGTGTCGTGGAGTGTGTCAAGGTCGAAGGCAAATTGCTCCAGCACCCAGCGTGTCCAACCTTCGTCGATGTTGTCGACCCACGACTTGTAGATGCCCACCTTTACTTTTTGCAAGGGCTTAGTCGAGGTTGGCTTTGCCGCGATAGCCTGGGCGGAAACGCCGGTCTCCTGTAGTACCTTGGTCAGGTTGTTGGTGGATTTACCTTTCTCCACCAGGAAGGTCCCGGCCGGGTAGGTAGTGCTGCCGTCGGTGAAAGAGGCCGTGGCGACTGAAATCTTTTCTCCGGCCCTCTGGAGCCGGTTGATCGCTTTCGCGCTGGCATTGTCTTGCCGACTGATGGCATAGCCGTAACCTGCGGTACCCGCAACACTTCCGGCGGCAACAGAAACCTTGCCATCCAGCTTTTGCGCCGAGGCCGTGAACGACGCGGTGATGCGATCAACTTTCACACCCATCTGCATGGGCAGTGTCCAGCCGGTGAGGTCGTAGGGGGGAATGGGAGGGCCGCCCGGGAACTGGTACAAGTCGGGATAGTTTTGACGTTCCATGAGGTCGGCGAGGTAGGGACGGAAGGCCTGAGCTCCATACAGAATATAGGAACCTTCCGGGTACTCGGTGTTGCCGACTTTGAAGGCTGCGGTGGCCTTGTGTACTTCAATACCGCCCTGGATCATTACGTTTACCAGGTTATCCCCCGAGGCAGCATCCCATTGGTTCTTGGGAATGACATAGGCGAACGCCCCGGATTTGTCTTCGATGGCATCGCGGCCCATCTGGTAGATGTTGTACAACAACTCATCGCGCTTTTCGGCAGCCAGGTCCAGCACAGCCATGGAAGCTTCCAGCATGTAGTTGACCGCATCGCGGAAGTGCGACTCGCCGCCTTTCCAGGGATAGGGATAGAAGATGTCGGTACCATCGGTGGTTTTGCCGCCGACATTTTTTGGAACACTGTCGGTGGGATAGAAACGCGGTGTGGGTGTGGCGTGTGAAGTCTCGGTGAGGATGCCGATTTGATTGTGGTAGTAGGGTGCGGTACGCATGCCACCGTTCCACCACATTTCGAAGGTTGTCTGTGAGATGGCGCCCGGCATTTTTTTCATGGCAAACCGGTTGGCCATGGCAGTGCCCACCAGGTTAACGCCGGTAGTCACGCCGGGGTGTATTTTGGGGTTTACCGGGCTGCGGAAAGGGGGAATGAAAATGCGTGCCCACGATGGGGCGGTCTGGTGGTGGTTGTGCACGATCTGCGGGTACCATTGGCTGTAGAGAACGGTAGTCACCGCGCGCGTCTCGGGCATGTTGCTCATAAACCAGTCGCGGTTGTTGTCATGGCCTACATACTCCTGGTAGAGAATGGGTGGCTCTGAAGTCTCAAACGGCGTTCCTACGTATTTCCGGTACCACGAGCCGACGATGTCGAGGCCGTCCGGGTTGATGACCGGGACTACGAGGGTGATCACGTTGTTGCGGATGTTGCGCATTTCATCCGACTCCTCGGAGGCGATTCGGTAAACAAGTTCCGGGGTCATTTGCGCATGGGCCTTTTCGCTGGCGTGCATGCCGCCGTCGAACCAGATGACCGCTTTCCCTTCCTTGGAGAGTTTGCGCGCCTCGTCGGGACTGATGTTGGCACGGGATAGTTTGGCGCTGATGTCTTTCCACTTGTCCAGCGACTTCATGTTCTCTTCGCTGGAAATGAAGATCAACTTGATGGCACGTCCGCGTACCGACTTTCCGATGTCAATCACCTGCACCCGGTCGGTAGCGGCATCGAGTTTTGCGTAGTAGGCCAGCATCTGGTCGTAGGTGGCCATTTTGTAATCGGCTCCGGGCTCAAAGCCAAAGGTTTCGGCGGGGCGTGGAAGCTGTGCGAAGCTCGCGATGGATACAAGGCAAAGCAGGAGGCAGGCAAGTCGTTTCATACGGGTGTATTTTATGTAAAGCAAAAGCAAGTCGGGCGGTCCGCTAACCGGTTTGTGCTAAGTGGCAATATCACGTGATGAACTTGAAGCAGCCGTCGGCTATCGTGTACGCCGGTCAGACAAAACCTCAAAGGAACGTGTAAGGTATTGACCATTCTCATCGACCAGGCTAAGCACATGGTGGCCCTGAGTGGGTGTGAGGGCCACGCGGTGCACCTGGGAGGTGGAACCAATGTACCGACCATCGAGGTGCCAGAATATTTGTGCTTTTGCGCTGCGGTGCGTGGCTTCAAACACCGCTATGCTCTCTGAGCCATCCAGTTGCTGCGGCAGGTAAACCCGTGAATCCGGGCGGGGGTAGATGAGGTCCATCGACGCAACATTGGCCGGATCAAGACAGTCCTTACGGAAAGGCGGCAAAGGCTTGTAGCTGAGGTTGTGCTGCTTATAGTAGTATTCCTGAACCGGCGGCAGCACAAAACGGTTGACCGTTACCAGTTGGTCAACCGGCACGCACGATGCGTGGGCACGGTAATGCTGGTCGGGCGTGAGATGAACAGGCTTATGGTAGCGGCAGGGGCCCGATACCAGTCCGGCGCGCGTTACCCACGTGCTGTCGGCCTGTGTACAATACGATGAAAACCGCTGGCCGCTTTGGCGGCAAGTAGCCACGTAGGCCATTTCATCGAGCGGCTGCTGGAACCATTCCTGCCCAGGCAGAAGCGAGAATATGTCGAAGAGGATGGGAGCGGCCGTCTCGCTCCCCACCAGACCAGGCCTTCCTTCGCCGTCCGCATTGCCGGTCCACACGCCGACGACGTAACGCGGCGTAATGCCCACAGCCCAACCGTCGCGGAAGCCGAAACTAGTGCCCGTTTTCCAGGCGATTGTCTTTGAGCTGCTGAAGTACTTCCACCCGCTTTCTTCGCCGGGACGGTTGAGTTCCTTCAGGGCCTCAACGGTTTCCCACACAGCGGCCGCGCTGAAGATCGGTGTAAATGCCGTTTGACGGCCGGTAGAATCGACAAGGTAGGAAGATGTGAAGACCGGGTTGGCGGTGAGGCGTTTGGCCAGCGGGAGTTGCGCATGTTGGTTCAGCCGATGCGCGAAAGCGCCATAGGCGGTAGCCACCTCCCAGAGCGTAGCTTCGCCGCCGCCGAGCACCAGCGAAAGCCCGTAATGATCTGCGGGCTTTTCGAAGGTGGTGAAGCCCATCTTGATGAGCTGGTGGTAAAATTTCTCAT
The DNA here is from genome assembly GCA_041917735.1 of Cyclobacteriaceae bacterium. Lineage (GTDB taxonomy): Bacteria > Bacteroidota > Bacteroidia > Cytophagales > Cyclobacteriaceae > ELB16-189. The sequence continues at coordinate 2,716 of JAYRXB010000240.1, read as the reverse complement.
AGCGGTAATCGCGGAGCGCGAGCACAAACGGTATGTTCAACGAGCGGATGAGTGCTTCGTTCAATGGGATCGCACCATCGTAGTCGTGTGAGAAATTCTTGGGCGAAAACCCGTTGATGTACGTGGGGATGTCGGGCATGAGGGTATGCGACAACCAGTTGCCATCGTCGAGGAGTGCGGCAAACAGAAACGGCTTCAGGATGCTCCCGGTGCTCCGCCTGGCCCGAATGACGTCAACATTCTCCTGGTTGGCAGGTCCGGAGTTTGTATTGCCCACGTAGGCAAGGGCTTTACCGGTATGAACATCGATGACCACCACGGCGGCATTGTGTACCTGGTTGCTTTGCAGGCGAAGGTGGTGCCGGTGCAGCACTTGCGTCGCGCGCTGTTGGAGCGCCAGGTCCACCGAGGTCAGCACACGTTGTTGGCCCAGGCCTTCTTGCCGGGCCCTGTCGAGCAGGTGAGGTGCATGCCTTGGCAGCGCGAGGGGCTCGGCCGGGAGCGGTTCCTGTAGCGCCAATGACAAAGCCGTCTCGTCAAGGTAGCCGGCACGCGAGAGTTGCTGAAGCAGACGATCGCGTTTGGCTTTCAGCGGTCCTTGATTTTTACCGGGGCGGAGGAGCGAGGGGTTGTTGGGCAATACGGCGAGGAGTGCGGCCTCTGCCCAACTGAGCGTGTGTGGCGTTCGCCCGAAGTACCGCCAGCATGCTGCTTCCAGTCCAACCACGTTACCACCGAATGGTGCGTGCGCGGCATAGAGCGCAAAGATATCTTCCTTGCTATGGCCCAGCTCCAACCGGGTAGCCATCAACACTTCCATCAGTTTCTCGGCGTAGGTTCTTTTTTTTCCTTTCCGCGAAAGCTTGATCACCTGCATGGTGAGGGTGCTGCCGCCGCTGACGATTTGGCCGGCCCGCAGGTTGTCGCGCAGGGCACGGCCGAGGGCAAGCACGTCGACACCCGGGTGCTGATCAAAGCGCCGGTCTTCGAATTGCACGGCGGCGATGCGGTACTTCTGCGGTATGGAGTCCATGCGAGGAAAGCGCCACTGGCCATCGTCTGCGATGGAGGCATTCAGCAGTTCTCCGTGCCGGTCTTCCAGCACCGTGGAATACGGGTCAAGAAAGAGTGTTCCGGGAAGCAGGAAGAAGGCATAGTAAGCAACCGCCACAATTGTGGTGAAGACCAGGATTCGAGCGGCAGGTTTGCGAATGACCATGGTGCTCCCGGGAGTGCTATTTCCTTACCACATTTACGTCGAACCCTTTCGATCGTGCCGAAACCGCGTTGTCATACATCGCCGATACCGAAACCGCGGGCTGGAAGTAGCTTCCGGCAAAACTGGCGGTGACGAGGTAACGGAAGGTTTTGCGCTGTCCGGGAGACAAGTCGAAGTACGTGTAGACCCTGTCGTCGCGGATGTCCTGGTAGGTGAATGAATCCGATTTCAGTGCATCGTCAGAGTCGGCGAGGCGCAGGTTGTTGATTTCCCAGCCGGAGGCAAACACATGGTGCAGTGCGATGTTCTTGTAGGCACTGCGTACGCCCGGATGACCGACCGTGACAGCCACCACAAAGCTTGTGCCCTGCGGTAATGTGGATGGATCCAGGGTGTTGCCTTCGTTGTCCAGGTAGGTGACGGACAGCGACAGGTTGTTTTCCACGGCTTCTTCGGCAGACTTGGCCGGTATGCCCTGACCAATCACGCGCACAAAGAGTGTACCCGACGATTTGCTTACGACGCGCAGGGCGGCGTCACCTTTTTCTTCGATGGGAAGATTGATCTGATGGTAAGGCAAGGCCGAGTTGATGGTCTCTGATTTGCCTTTGTACGCATAGGTGAACTCAAAGGGGCCCACAGCGCTGTTGCCTGCAAAATTGGAAACAGCCATCAGGCACCAGGCGAGGGTTTGCGTGCTGTACCATTCATTGCTGGCGCTCAACCGGTTGGAGATTTCTTTCACCAGGTCGATGCCGCGCTTGCGCTCATCCAGGGCCACGAGCGTCTGTAGAATAATGGCCTGGTCGCGAAGGTCAGAGCCATAGGTGTATCCCATCTCGCGATATGGCTTTATCACCATCGGAAGCTTCTCGATGTAGGCCCGTGCGGCCTCGATCTGCCCGACTTTGGCATAGGCGGCAGCAAGCATCCAGGCAGCGGTAGGCGAGACCGCGGTCAGTTCGCGCATGCGGTTCATGGCCCCCAGGTCCGGGTCTCCGGCCAGGGCAAGCGTATAGAGCCGATAGGCCTGCACCAGGTCGGTATTGTAGCCCGCTTGTGATCGCCGCCAGGTTTGGGATTTGCTGCGCTGGTAACTCTTCCATTTTCGAATCAAGCCATCCGGAATGAAGTATCCTTTCGCCTCTGCTTCCAGCATGAACTGCCCTCCGTAGGAGGTACTCCAACTGTCGGAATCGTTGCCACCGGGCCAATACGCGAATCCGCCATCGGAAGTCTGGAAAAGTTTCAGGCGTGCGATGGCCGCCGTAACGTTGGCACTGATCTGTGCTTTTTCAGCGACGTCCAGTGACTTGATGCGGTCAAGGTACAACTGGGGGAACACGGCGGATGTGGTCTGTTCGATGCACCCGTAGGGATAGTGGATCAGGTATTCTAGTCGCTGTGCCAGGTTGATGGCAGGCATCGTGGAAACTTCGAGGGTAGCGGTGTTGGTGCCCGCTATCCCTACCGGGCTCACCGACCCGTTCCATGTCT
>JAYRXB010000239.1:0-7082 GCA_041917735.1 Cyclobacteriaceae bacterium | reverse complement strand
TGCGCTCGTTGAATTTCACGAACTCCTTGGCTACCCGCAGCGGGTTGTAGTCTTCCCGCTTCAGGTATTCCTTGACGAAGGTGTCGCCGGGAATACCCGGAATGTGCTCTTCGATCATGGTGTCGCCCTTCACGAGGTAGTTGATCTTGTTGGGCGAAAGCAGGTGCTCGAGCTCCATGCCGTAGATGCGCGAGGCATCGGCCCTCTTGATGTAGAAGTAATCAAACAAGTCGTTGAGCCGGTTCACAATCCGCACCCGGACCGGATGCGTATTGGCATACAGGCAAAAATCGACGCGGTCGATGTAGAGGTGGTCGATGGTGCTGACTTCTCCCCCCACCTTCAGTTGCGCATACACCTTGCGCAAGCATTCATGGATAAACTCCCGGTCGGCCTCGCCGTAGATCAACGTCTCCCAGAGCGTGTCTCTCCCCTTCTTGTCGAAGAGCGTCACTGCGCTGTTGTGGTGGAGCAGGTCGTGATACGCGATCGGCACGTCCGTCTCGCGGTGGGTCTGGCGGAGGTAGCTGCGCAGCGTCTCACCGATGGGATAGACGGGTTTCCGGTATCGGATCTCAGCCATGAAGGTGTTGAGGTGCTCAGGTGTTGAAGTGCTGAGGGTCTCTTCAACACCTCAACACTTCAAGACTTCAACACCTGACTAAACAAACTCTTTCTTCAGCTCGGCCACCCACTTCTCTACCCGCTCTGCTGTCAGGTTCGACTGGTTGTCCTCGTCGATCGCGAGACCGAGGAATTTGCCGTCGACGACGCCTTTGGAGGCTTCGAAGTTGTAGCCTTCGGTCGGCCAGGCGCCCACGAACTTCGCTCCTTTGTCTTTGATGCGGTCGTGGATGATTCCGAGCGCATCGAGGAAGGTGTCGGGATAGCCATCGGCATCACCAAGGCCCACATAGGTCACTTTTTTGCCGGCGTAGTCTACCTTCTCGATCTCGTCGACGAAGCTCTCCCAGTCTTCCTGCAGCTGACCGATTTCCCAGGTCGGGCACGCCAGGATTACATAGGAAAACGGCTGCACGTCGTCGGCCGTAGCGGAATTGACATTAAAGAGCTCGGCGTCAGCGCCAAACTTTTCCTGAATTTGGCCCACCACCCGCTCGGTGTTGCCTTCTGTTGATCCGAAGAAGATTCCAATCTTTGCCATAGTTTAAATATTAAAGTGTTGAAGTGTTTACAGGGTTGAACCGCAGAGACGCGGAGGCGCAGAGAAATACATATAGTTTTCAATAGTCGTCCTGTTGAGGCAGCTCTCCCCGCTTGGGGTGATACTGCAGGAACATCTCCGACTTCATCAGGATATCCACATACTGGGCCCGCTTGTAGGCAAACGGGTCCGACAGGTTCTCACGGGAGAGCTTGCCGCGGAAATCTTCCAGGCTCTTGTAGCCCTTCTTTTTCATCCACGACTTTATTTCTTCATGCATCACTTCAATGTGATGGATACCTTTCTTGTAGACGGTGCTGACAACTTGTACGGCAGCAGAGCCGGCCAGGATCATCTTCACGACATCCTTGCCGGAGAAAATGCCGGTATTGGCAATCACACCACCTTTGATCTTTCCATAGAGCAACCCGGCGTAACGCAAGGCCAGCCGGTTGTCGGTGTCACTGCTGAAGTTGTACGGGAAGTGATGCGTCTCCGTATCCACATCAATGTCGGGTTGGAAGAGGCGATTGAACAACACGAACCCGTCGGCACCCACACGGTCCATCTGGGTGATGAGGTTCAGGGGGTTGGAATAAAACGGGCTCAGCTTTACAAACAAGGGTATCTGCCTGGCTCCTGCCCTCACCAATTCCAACGACTTCAATTGCTTCTCTTCGATGGCCGCAGGCTTCAGGCTGAAATCCACGTTGTTGTTGTAAAAGTTCAACTCAAGGCCGTCGATACCGGTGTCCAGCATCTTCAGGGCATACTCGAGCCACGATTCGTCGTTGACACAATTGAGGCTTCCGATAACCGGAATCGACAGTTTGCTTTTTACTTCCTTCAACTGACGCAGGTGCTCGCTAGGGCCGGCATGCCGCGCAGAAGGAAAGAACGACTCGTGCTCAGCGTCCCAGTTGCTGTACGTCTCCTGCATCTGGTCCAGTTGGTAGGACTCCAGCTGCAGCTGCTCTTCGAACAGTGACTTGTACACGATGGCCCCCACGCCGGCCTTTTCCAGTTTCAGGAGGTTGTCCATGTCGGTGACCATGTTGCTGGCGCCCATCACGATGGGACTCTTCAGCGTCAAGCCGCCATAATCGGTAGTCAGGTCAATTGCCATAGGTGCTTGGGTTTATACTTCCGATAAATGTTTAATGTCCTTGAATCGCTGCGCGTTGTCGCGCTGTGCCAGCTCGGTGAGCCGTTTGGCCTCATCGGGATTCGTCAGGTTGAGGGTTTTGTAGCGAATTTCCTCTTCCAGGTACGCGTCAAACGCCGTGTCCACCTCCTGGCCATCCCAGATGAAGGGGTTGAGACCCTGTCCGCGCAGATCGGGATTGAAGCGGTACATCGGCCAGTACCCGCACTTGGCGGCTTTCTCCGACTGCTTCTTGGCCAGAACCATGTTGTACCCGTGCGCGATGCACGGTGAATAGGCGATGATGATCGACGGACCTTTATGCTTCTCCGCCTCCACAAAGGCCAGCGCGGTCTTCTCGCGGTCCATGCCCATGTTCACCGAGGCGACGTACGTGTTGCCGTAGGTCGACATCATGAGGCCGAGGTTCTTCTTGCTTAGCTTTTTGCCATCGGAGGCAAACTTGGCCACGGCACCCCGCGGAGTAGCTTTCGAGGCCTGGCCGCCGGTGTTCGAATACACTTCCGTGTCCATCACCAGCACGTTGACATTGCGGTTGGAGGCCATGATGTGATCGAGTCCTCCAAAGCCAATGTCATACGCCCAACCGTCACCACCGAAGATCCACACACTCTTGTCGACGAAATAGTCCTCGAGCTCAACGATCTTGCTGAGCAGCGGGCTGGCATTGCCTTTCTTCTCCTCGGCCAGGAACTTCCGGATCTGATCGGCATTCTCCTTGGCTTCTTTCCCCGTCTCATCAAACAGCCGCAGTCCGTTTTCGAGGGCCGACTTCAGCGGTCCATCGCCCAGCGTGGGCAGGAACGTCTGCACCGTCGTTTTCAATTGACGACGGTTGGCATCGATGGCCAGGCGCATGCCGAATCCGAACTCCGCATTGTCTTCGAAGAGTGAGTTGGCCCAGGCAGGTCCGCGACCATTCTTGTCTTTGGTATAGGGCACCAGCGGGAACGTACCGCCGTAGATGGACGTACAGCCGGTGGCATTCGCGATGACCATGCGGTCACCATAAAGCTGCGTGGCCAGGTGGATGTACGGTACCTCACCACAGCCTGAACAGCTCGGCGGGTATTCGATGTAGGGCTCTGCGATGTAAGGGTTCTCGACAAACGGCAGTTTCTCGATCCAGGTAGCCGGGTTCCCCGGAACACCCCGGTACTCCAGCCGCTTCGTGCCGGTAGGGATCGCCCCGTTGACCGGCATCGCGGACACCGGAATCAAATCACCCTTCAGGCGCAGCACTGGGTCCATGATGTTGTCAGCAAACCAGCCCGAATTCGGCGGGACCACCTGCGTGATCTCCGCAAACTTGTCGGACTCGGCCGGGATCGGCACTTCGATCACGGCTGCCGCCGAAGCATCGATGGCCTTCCAGTTCATCTCGACAATCTCCTGGCCTTTGCGGGCAAATTGTTTCTCGACGAACTTCTTGATGAGCTTAATCGCTTCTTCTTCCGGAAGAACGCCCGAGACCTTGAAGAAAGCCGTCTGCATGACGGAGCTGATGCGGCCTCCCAGGCCCACGCTCTTGGCAATCTTCGATGCGTCGATGGCGAATACCTTGATTTTCTTCTTGCGGATGGTCTCCTGCATGTCTTTGGTAAACAGGCGAAAGATGTTCTCCGGCTTCTGGCTGGAGTTGATCAGGAAGGTGCCGCCTTCCGTGATGCCTTCCAGGATATCGTACTGGCCAATGTATTGCGGGCGGTGCAAGGCGACGAAGTCAACCTTGTTCAACAGGTACTCTGAGCGAATGGGCTGCTTGCCGAATCGGAGGTGTGAGATCGTCCAGCCACCTGATTTATTGGAATCGTATTGGAAATAGCCCTGGACAAAGAGATCCGTGCTGTCGCCGATGATCTTGATGGCGTTCTTGTTGGCACTCACCGTACCGTCGGAGCCATAGCCCCAGAATTTGCAGCGTACGATGCCCTCCTGCTCGGTATCGATTTCTTCCTTAACGGCAATCGACTTCTTCGTCACGTCGTCGTTGATGCCGATCGTGAACCCATGCCAACCATCGTTGGCGAGGTGGTCGTATACTGCTTTCACCATCGACGGCGTAAATTCTTTTGACGACAGGCCATACCGGCCCCCGATGATGCGGATCCCGGGCCTCACCGGTGCCAGTGCGGCAACGACATCCAGGAAAAGCGGTTCCCCGAGCGCACCGGGTTCCTTGGTCCGATCAAGTACGGCGATCTTTTTGACCGACTTCGGGATCTCGTTGAGGAAATCCTCCAGGGCAAAAGGACGGTACAGGCGCACTTTCAGCAACCCGACCTTCTTCCCTTTTTTGAGCAAGTAGTTTATGGTTTCTTCAATGGTTTCAACGCCCGAACCCATCGCGATGAGCATCAATTCGGCATCCGGTGCGCCCACATATTCATAGAGTTTGTATGAACGTCCCGTCTTCTCGGCAAAAAGCTTCATGTACTTCTTGACCAGGCCGGGGCATGCGTCATAGTATTTGTTTACCGTCTCCCGTCCCTGGAAATAGACATCCGGGTTTTGGGCACCCACCTTACAAACCGGCGACTCCGGTTTCATGGCCATGGCACGGAATTCCTCGACAAACTTCATATCGAGCATGGCCTTCAGGTCGTCGTAGCTGACCGGAATGATCTTTTGAATGGAGTGCGAGGTGCGGAAGCCATCAAAGAAGTGCAGGAAAGGAATCTTGGCTTCGAGGGTAGTGAGGTGGGAGATGACGGCAAAGTCCTGAGCTTCCTGCACATTGGCTGACGAAAGCATCGCGAACCCCGTTCCGCGGGTGGCCATGACGTCGGAGTGATCGCCGAAGATGGACAACGCCTGGCACGCCAGGGACCGGGCAGAAACGTGAAAGACCGTCGGGAGCATCTCGCCGGCGATCTTGAACATATTGGGCACCATCAGCATGAGCCCCTGCGAAGCCGTAAACGTCGTTGACATGGCGCCGGCTGCCAGCGATCCGTGGATGGCGCCGGCGGCACCTCCCTCCGATTGCATTTGCACGACATCGACGCGTTCACCAAAGATGTTCTTGCGACCCTCTGCCGACCAGCCGTCTGCCCGCTCGCCCATGTCTGACGACGGCGTGATGGGATAAATGGCCGCAACTTCACTGAATCCGTAGGCTATGTTGGCCACCGCGGTGTTGCCGTCGGTGTTGATGTAGGAGGTCTTCATGGCAGAGGTTTAATGGGTGAAAATTGGCCTTTTGCAGGTCCTGCAGGCCTGTTTAAGGTCACGGAAAGGCCTGATTTACGTCATACATCGACGTCGCGCGGGAAAGCGCGCACAGGCTCAGGGTAAGGAGAAAGATGCAGTGAACTGGATTGGCTACAGTCCAGCGGTGGTGGGATTCACGATGCGGGGCGGCGTCTTCAAGTAGGACAACGCCTCCCGGAATGCCGGGTATTCGCTTTTGATCCGGTCGTATATCGGAAGGTTTAGCCAGCCGTAGTCACCTACCTGCGGAAACTCTTTATTGATCGCCTTCAAGGCCTGGGTGGCCTCCGCATAGTTGCCGGAGAGGATGAGGAACGAGAGGATATCGCTTTCCACAGACCATTGCTGATAGAGGTCCTCCTCCCGGTTTCTTCCGGGCTGCTCCAGCAGGTTCTTGAACTCCTCTTCTTCTCCCAGGATTGCCAGCACGTCGAGTCGTTGGCTGAAGTTGGCGTCATCCAGGGCCATGTATTGCTTTCCCAGCTTCTTCACCTTTTCATCGTGCTTGAGCAAGTAGTTGCCGAGAATTTGGAAATAAAGCCGCTGAGGGGCTTCATACAGTGTATCTGCCGTCGCGGATTCCATAAAAGCCATAAATCCGGAAAGGTCTCTCTTCTCGAGCAGCTTGTCGGCCGCAAACGCACGCCGGTTTCTCTTTTTTGCTGATTCGGGAAGTTCATCCAGGGTCCCCGTCCATAGACGCAGGCGATACAAGTTTCCGGAAAGGGACTCGTTGAGACTATAAATGGTAGACGCCGCCCGCAAGGATGTTTCATAATCGCCATTCAACTGGGTGAGTGCCACCAACTCCACCCAGAAGATTACCGCGGTAGGACTTTGCTTCAGCGAAACGCTGAGGTGCTCATAGGACTTTTCCAGTTTCAGCTGCCGGCGGTAGATGGCCGCCACCATGGAACGCACACCGCCATCTTGTGGTGCCTCATCAATAACTTCCAGAAACAGGTCGAGTGCTTTTTGGTAATGTGCAAGGGCCCAGTATTCATACGTGGCCATCACCGCTTTCTTTTTCCACGAGTCCGGAAAATTATCGCGCACATAACCCATATAGGGTTCAATCATTTCCAGGGTGAGGTCTGATGTAGCACCCCGGTTCCAATAGTAGTAGCAGTACTCCTCAATGATGCCCCACCATGGCTCAATGAAACCCGAATCGAGCGCGATAGCCTGCTGATATTCCGCCACGGATTTCATCCGTTCCTCCGGTCGGTTTGACTTCAGCGCCATTTCCACACCCCGGATGTAATGCGCGTAGGCCTGCAGGTTAGGCTCTCGCGCCACCGACTCTTCCGTGCCCTGGATGTCAAACTTGTCCTTCACGCGGGCGGCGATGTTGCGTTGTACTTCAAAAATGTCGGTGTAGCGTGTTTGGTACGGAATATTCCAGATCACCTTGCCCGACGCATCCATCAATTCTACCGTCACCTGCATGTTGTCGCCCGCGGTCTGGTAGATTCCGGTCAGGATATGCGTGACGCCCAGCTCCTTTCCGATCTCCTCCGGCGATTTTTCAGACTGCTG
>JAYRXB010000238.1:0-2947 GCA_041917735.1 Cyclobacteriaceae bacterium | reverse complement strand
TTTCCTTCGCCCACCAGCCGCCCGATCAGCGCGTTGGTAAAGCTCTTGGTCATCGACCAGCCCATCAGCTTGGAGTCCTTGTTAAACCCTTCCGCATAGCGTTCGCCTACAATCTGTCCGTCGTACACCACCAGGATCGCCAGGGTGTTCTTGGGTTTTGCCGGGTCGGTCTCCTCAAATCCTTCGGCGATGGCTTCACGAATGGCGTCGGCATTCACGCCGGTCGGCAGTGAATCGCGGGTGACGTCCCCCAGCGGCCAGGCGACGGTGTCGGCACGAAATGGTGGAGGTCCAGGCATCGATGGTGTCTGCTGGCGGACTTCTTCTTCTGAGCGTTCGGCCAGCAGGGTGCATCCCAGTCCCTTGCGATAGATGGAAGTCCGTGTTGACCAACCGAACGTTGCCTTGACTACCGTTGAGTCAATGAACTCGAACCCGGCACGGTTGAGTCCGGGAAAAACGGAGAGCTCTTTTTCCACCACACTTTCGGGCGTCCGTGCCATGACATACACGCACGAGCACATCGTTTTGGAGGCCATGCCGGCGAGGATGGGCGGAAACTTGATGGCGAGGTATCCGACAACGATGAGTAACAGGGTGGCGAGGAGGTAAAGGCTGTACTTGAGGGCTTTCATCCGTTGGATTTGGTTAAGGCAGTGTGCTGTTGCCATGACTCGAGCAGCGGGTCGATGACCCGGAACCAAAGTCCAGGTACCAGCGCGATCAGAATCATGGTAGGGTAGCCGTACGGCAGCTGCGGGCTTTCGTCATAATGATCCAGCACCTGGTAGCGCTTTGACGCATGGTAGTGGTGGTCGCTATGCCGCTGCAGTTGAAAGAGAAAGAAATTGCTAACCCGGTAACTGGTGTTCCACGAGTGCAACGGGTTCACGCGCTCATACTGCCCCGATGCCAGCAGTTGGCGCGACATTCCGTAATGCTCAATGTAGTTCACCAACTCGAGGAGCGTAATGGCAACGAGGCTTTGCAGCACAAAGAACACGGGCATTTCCCATACGATCCGACCGGCCAATTGACTCGAGAACCAGGTCAGGAGTAAACAGAAGAGTACCGGAAGCTTGGTGTAGAGCAACATGCGATTTTCGAGGCTCCACACCGCGCGGCCTTTCCGTTCGATCGACTCGCGTTCCAGTTTCCAGGCATGTCGCCAGCTGCCCACCGTGCTTTGCCACCAGAACCGGTAGGCGCTCTGGCCTTTGTGTGCCGTGGCCGGGTCAAGTGGCGTGGCCACGTTGACGTGGTGCCCGCGGTTGTGTTCGATGAAGAAGTGCATGTAGCCCACCGTCATCAGCAACGCCAGGCTGTAAAACTGTTCGAGTTTCGATTTCTTGTGCCCGAGTTCGTGGGCAACGGTGATTCCTATGCCCCCGGTGACAAGCCCGAAGCCAAGCGTGAACAGGATCCACTCGGTGGCGGACGAAAGGCCTTGCCCCGCCATCATCACGCCCAGCCAAACAAACAGTGCCATTTGCACGTACGTCCACGTGAACGTCACGGCCCGGTAGAAGTAGTCTTCGCCGATGACCGGCTTAAGTTCTGCGGCCACGTTTTTGGTGTCGAGACCGACCAGGGCGTCGGCGAGCGGAACCAGCACGAAGACAAAGACCGCGGGCAGGAGGTTCCAATAGCCGCCACCGTAGTATCCGGCCACAACCAGCGCAGGTAGCAGGAAGGCACTGAAGTAGCCGATCTTGCCGAAGACGTTCATGTCCTCAAGTTACGAAGCTTCCCCCAAAGGTTTGAATTGCTCGAAGGCTTCGCGGCAGTCGTTGCAAAAATGCAGCGACCGGCACAGGGTGGGTCCAAAGGGCGAGCGCATGACGGTATTGGTGCTGTTGCATCGCGGGCAGACCGCGTGCGACAGGATATCAATATCCTGGATGAGGCCTTGCAAAGCCGGTGGCGGGGCCAGGCCAAACGCCTTTAGCGCAGTTTTTCCCTTCTCCGAGATGTGATCAGAGCTCCAGCTCTTCGTCAAGGTTACGTTTACTTCAGGATTCGTTACACCATGATCCTGCAGCACCTGGACGACTTCGTTTCGCATGTAGTCGATGGCCGGGCATCCAACAAAGGTGGGTGTCATCTCCACACGGACGCTGCCACCGTCGACAACTACCTCCGTAATCACCCCGAGGTCGATGAGTGAAAGGACCGGAATCTCAGGGTCTTTCACCGCTTCGAGCCACTGCAAGACAAGGTCTTTGTTCATGGATAGGTAACGGGGTATGAATTTGGTATGACCTGGTTCAGGTGGTGCTTCAGGTGCTTGACATAGTCTGCGGCAAGCCACAGCAGCGTATGAAGTTCCTTCTCACCCCTTCCGGTGTCGCAGGATTTGGAATAGTTCTGTTCATCCATTTGTGACAGCACGGTGGCGATGCGGTGATTCATGAGGATCCAGAGCGTCAACACCGTTTCGATGGGTGCCTGCTGGTATGCGTTGGCCTTCACCCAAAAGTCCTGGTCGTAAATGAGGTGTGGTGGCGTCGCTTCGTACTGCCCGACGATGAGCCGTCGCAGGTTGGTGTGCGCGGAGTCGATAAGGTGGCCGATGACTTCGATCCGGCTCCATTTGGTGGGTTGCGGGCGTGCGCGCCAGTCCGCTTCGGTGAGCCCGCGCATCGTTTCCGCAAAGCCGGCGATGGTTCTATTCAGATCATCAACAATACTTCGCATCTCATTGGTCATACCATTTCCCATTTACCGTTACTGTCTTTGGCGTAAGAGATTCCGTTGCTCATGTCGTGGATGGTCTTGCCCGCCGCGTCGGTGTGCTGCCGTTTTTCATAGACACGGACGCCGTTGTTCTCCTTGGTCAGGAACACGATGAGCGCCTGAATGCTGGGAGCCACATCGCTCAGCCACTGATCTTCCCCTTCCCGCATGAATGCACGGCTCATGACTATAATTTAGTGTAAAGGTAGTG
>JAYRXB010000237.1:0-2273 GCA_041917735.1 Cyclobacteriaceae bacterium | reverse complement strand
GCCATCGCTTTTCCACTGCGCCAGGGTCCGTGCGGCTGCTTCCGCAGGAGAGGGACCCAGCGGAACCGAAAGGTGAATGCTGTTGACGGGGTTTTTGTAGAGCGTCTGCCGCTGCTTGTCGGATACCACATCAAAGAGCGGCGAGGTCAGCGATTCAATTTCCCGTTCAAAGGATGCATTGTAGCGCCAGGCGCGAAAGGGTTTGATTTCAGCCATGGACCTACTTCAAGCGGTTTTGTTTCCAACGACTGACGCCCGGTGCAGGCGCCGAAACCGTGGAGGTTGCCTGGCTGGTGGCGAAGGCCTGCACAGCGAGCGCTGCCGCGACAAGGTCCTGGTCCGGGGAATTACGCTCAGACTTTAGCAATTCGGGTTTGAAGTGTTGCTCAACGAATTTCGTGTCGAAGTTGCCGGATCGAAAGGCGGGATGCTCCATCACAAATTTGCAGAAGCCCAGCGTTGTTTCCACTCCCGTGATCTGGTAGTCGTTGATGGCCCGAATGGTTTTTTCAATGGCAGCTTCCCGTGATCCCGCATGACAGATCATTTTGGCGATCATGGGATCGTAGAAAAATGAGATGGCCATCCCTTCTTCAAAGCCGTCGTCGACCCGTATACCATGCCCCTGGGGGCGACGATAGGTCTTCAGCGTGCCGATGTCCGGAAGGAAGTTGTTGGCAGGGTCTTCGGCATAAACCCGGACTTCGATGGCGTGCCCGTTGATGCGAAGATCTTTCTGACTGAAGGGTAGTTTCTCGCCTTGTGCGATTCGGAGTTGGAGGTTAACCAGGTCAAGTCCCGTAATCTGTTCGGTTACCGGATGCTCCACCTGCAGGCGGGTGTTCATCTCCAGGAAGTAGAAGTTCATTTGGTCGTCGAGGATGAACTCGACGGTGCCCGCGTTGAAGTAACCGCAAGATCGTGCAGCGTTCACGGCTGCTTCACCCATTTTTTCGCGCAGGGCGGGAGTGAGGATGGATGAGGGTGCCTCCTCCACCACTTTTTGGTGGCGTCGCTGGATCGAGCATTCTCGCTCAAAAAGGTGCACCAGGTTACCGTGCTGGTCGCCCATGATCTGGAACTCGATGTGACGGGGCCGGGTGACATATTTCTCGATGAAGACGGAGCCGTCGCCAAACGCGGAGACGGCTTCGCTGACCGCCCGCTCCATTTGCTCTTCAAATTCGCCTTCGTGGTTTACCACCCGCATGCCCTTGCCACCGCCGCCGGCACTGGCTTTGATCAGGACGGGGTACCCGATTTCTTTGGCCAGCTTCTTGGCCCTTGGGATGTCATTGATGGGCTCCGAAGTTCCGGGCACCAGCGGTACCTTGAACTTGGCTGCTGCCTGCTTGGCTGCAAGCTTGCTGCCCATGATCCGGATGGCCTCCGGGGGTGGCCCGACAAACTTCAAGCTTGCATCGATGACTTCCTGTGCAAAGTCCTCATTCTCAGAAAGAAAACCGTATCCAGGGTGTATGGCGTCAGCGCCTGTTTGCTGTGCGGCAGCGATGATTTTCTCGCTGCGTAAATAGGATTCTGCGGAAGGGGGAGGTCCAATGCAAACCGACTCGTCGGCAAAGCGGACGTGGAGTGCATGGCGGTCGGCCTCGCTGTAGACAGCAACCGTTTGAATTCCCATTTCCTTGGCGCTACGCAGGATGCGAAGGGCGATTTCGCCCCGGTTGACCACCAGCAGTTTTCCGATTTTCGTTGATTTCATGTCGACCTGCAATAAAAGCAATAATTCGGGCAGGTTGGGTTTCCGGGGGACCGGAATTCATGGACATTCCCATTTTTAAGCTATTTTTGCCGAAATTTTAACGAAACCACCCAGGACCATGGTAGTAGATTTGTTTGATAAGCTGCGGATGGAAGCCGGCCCTTTGGCCAAGTACTCGCACCTTCCTGATGATTACTTCTTCTTCCCGAAACTCGAGGGCGAGATCGGGCCCCGGATGAAGTTCAATGGTAAGGATGTCCTCAACTGGAGCCTCAACAACTACCTGGGGTTGGCAAACCACCCCGAAGTACGCAAGGCGGATACGGACGCAACGGCCCAGTATGGCCTGGCAAGCCCGATGGGTGCCCGGATGATGTCTGGCAACTCGCTTAACCACCTGGAATTTGAAAAGCAACTGGCGGCCTTCGTCATGAAGGAAGATGCCATGCTCCTCAACTTTGGCTATCAAGGCGTGTTTTCTACCATTGATGCACTGGTAGACCGCAAGGATGTAATTGTATACGACGCGGAGTGCCATGCCTGTATCATT
>JAYRXB010000236.1:0-2848 GCA_041917735.1 Cyclobacteriaceae bacterium | reverse complement strand
TGATGCGCGCATTCAACGCCTGTTACCAGACGGTGGAAAAGCGAGGATTTTTCAGGATGAGACTAACGGCCACAGGTCTGACCCTCATGCTTGCTGTTGTGCTGTTCTCGGCCGTGTTTCTGCTGGTCGTTGGTGAATTCATGCTGGACCGGGTGACCCACGAGTTGTCAGACCTAAGCAATGTGCGACTGGAAGGCTACCAGTTGTATGGACTTTTCGCATTGCGATTCCTGGTAATCTTTATCGTCTTTTTCTTCGCGGTTTCATTTATCTACTATTTCGGCCCGGCCATTCACTACAATTGGAAGTTCTTCTCCATCGGTTCGTTCCTGGCAACACTGGGCTGCCTGGCGGTCTCATACGGTTTCTCCTTCTACATCACCAACTTTGGAAGCTACAACAAAGTGTACGGCTCAATTGGCGTGCTGATTGCACTCATGATCTGGATCCAGCTACTGACGGTCGTTCTCCTGTTTGGCTATGAGATCAATGCGAGCCTGCACTATGGACAAAAGCTCGAGGCCATCGCACAGCACGAGCGTGCCAAGCGCAGGGAGCGGCTGAAGGGCAAGAACGCGGTAACGATTTGAACGGACTTTTGCGAATGCCGACAAAGCCTTAGTTTTGCAGGCCTTTGCTACAGAGGAGTGGCAGAGCGGTTGATTGCACCGGTCTTGAAAACCGGCGTCCCTTCACGGGGACCGGGGGTTCGAATCCCTCCTCCTCTGCAAAAAAGTGAATGTCCCGGAATTCCCGGGACATTCGTTTTTCTGGTAGATCGTGATGGCTGGGGTCTGATCCTACTGCTCGCCGTAGTCGGGAAAAACCTTGCGAATGGCATCGGAATCCGGAGCTTTTTGAACTTCGGCCGGCAACTTGAGCGACGCTACCGCATCACTGTTGATCAGCCGGGCCAGGTCGTCGCGATCCAGTTCAAATTCCTGGCCACGGCGATTGGCTTTGAGCGCGTACTTCCGTGCAAAATAGTTTCCCTTCAATTGAAGCTGGTTGCGCAAGTCCCGGTTGGTTTTGATCTGGTTTTGGTACTCTTGAGCGTTTTTCCCGATCACCTGTCCGGCTTCCAGCGAGTTGAGGGTCAATACCGAGGTGCCACCAACTACAGAGACTGTTTTGGATTGTTCGGTTGGAAGCACGATCGGTGACAAGCCAGTGATGGCTCCGAGCGAGGCATTGAGAATGGTCCTGTTCTTCTTGCCTTTCCGGGCTTTTTTGTAGGCGTTGTCCAGGACTTCGAAATTCTGGTCCAGCAGGTTGAGCAAGTGGTAGGCCGAGGTAATGGATTGCGTATACTTTTGGGCAAGGACCCTGTCCTTCAGCTCGACATTTTCCGTGTCTTTTACCGTTACCCGTATTTTTCGCTGCGCCCGGTTATTGCTCTTGTCCATGACGAAGAAGGTGAATGTCACCTCCTTCTCCCGGGTAAGGTCATCGACGTAATCATAACCCGGCTGCCAGGCAAATTCTCGCTGCGTAATGGAATTCTCCTTGAGCGCCGTGCGCGGGATGGATACGTCGGAGCTGACAAAGTCAACCTGCTCAATACTCTCCTCACCATTGGGATCCGTTACGTACAACTTCACGTAGACCACCTCGTTTTCGCGGATGGTGTAAAGGCTGTCTGCCGGAACAAGGAAAAGACTCGGTGGCAGGTCCTGTTGAGTTTGCTTCACGATGATTCGTGCAATGGACTCCAGTTTTCCGGGTTGATCCTGGATGATGGCTTCCAGGGTAAGCGAATTGCCTTTGAGGGCATTGAACTGGGTGCGTGAAGGCGACCACTGCAACTGCCCCAGCGAGGTCATTGTGGCGCCCTCCGGTAGCGTGGATTCTCTCGGACGAACTACAATCGGATCGCCATCGGGATCAAAGACATAGACCGTGTTGATTTGGTAGGTGTTGAGGGTGCCTTGCTTGACATAAAATACCGGGAGTTCCTCGGCCACCGGGGCCCGGTTAACGTGCGCAACCTTGAACGAGGCGGGGTGACGCAACCGGCGCCCATCGGGTAGGGTGGCGTGAAAGATCACGTTGAACTCTTTCTCACCGGTGAGACGGTCCACGAGGTCGTAGCCTGGTGTCCAGGAGAAATTCCCGGTGGAGTCCATGCTCATCCCCAGGCTGCTGCTTCCCTCCAACGAGAATTTGGTACCCTCAACAGGTTCGCTGAGGCGAACTGAGAACACGACGGCTTTACCTTCCTCGATGGAGGACCAGGTTGCGGGGTCGGGCAGCACCAGGTGTTGCGACCTTGCGCTTATGCCGAAGAAGGCGGTTAGTAAGATTGCCAGAGCCGTACGCATGGGGCCAAAAATACAGATGTTTTAAAAAATGCAGGTTGCAATCCTGCGGACGTTTAAGTAGTATCGTCGGTAATGACAAAGAAACGCAAGAAGCCTGTGATCGAGGAGCCCAACTTCTTCAGTGATGTGTATGAAGTAGTAAAGCTGGTGCCTCGTGGACGGGTCACCAGCTATGGAGCAATTGCCCGGTACCTGGGGACAGGGATGAGTGCCCGGATGGTAGGCTGGGCCATGAATGCCTGTCACGGGTTGCCTGATGTGCCGGCGCATCGGGTAGTCAACAGCCAGGGATTGCTAACCGGCAAGATGCATTTTGGTTCACCTACCGCGATGGAGCGCCGACTGGCCAAAGACGGTGTAAAAGTCGCCAAAGACAAGGTCGTGGACTTCGAGAAGCGCTATTGGGATCCCGGCAAGGAACTCCTGTAAGCTAAATCGCGCGGTAGTCTTTGGCGGGGGCTGTGGAGATCATCCGAAGTCCGGCCATGGTGAGCAAGCCATTTACAACCAGTATTTCATAGCTGAAT
>JAYRXB010000235.1:0-6401 GCA_041917735.1 Cyclobacteriaceae bacterium | reverse complement strand
CATCCACCGGTGAAGATCCGCCTTACGGGGCTTCCATCAACTTCTGGTCGAACAACGACAAGGACAGTGTGAAAATCTACATCACCAGTACCGGCGGCGATACGGTGAGGACCTTCAAAATGAAAGGCAAACCGGGTATCAACCGCGTATGGTGGGATTTGCGTGGAAAGCCGACCAAGAGCATCACCATGCGCACGCTTCCGGTTGCCGGGGAGTGGGTGCCCATGGATCGCAACCGCACACGCAGTGCGTACATCAGCAATCCATTCCGCAGCTACCTGGTGCTTCCGGGAAGGTACGGCATCAGCATGGTGGCGGGCGATCAGAAATTCACCAGCTCTATCAACATCGTGAAAGACCCGAATTCGGAAGGTAGCGTCGCTGACATCCAGGCGCAGACCGAATTGCTTTCGAAGATGCAAGCCGACTACAACACCATTGCCGATTTGGTTAACCAGATGGAATGGACGCGGCGTCAGATCTACGACCTGCGCGATGTGCTGGCGGCCAAGCCCAAGTTCAAGAACCTGACCAAGTCGGCTAACAAGCTCGACAGCGCCTTGATGGCCGTGGAAGGAAAGTTGGTGCAGTTGAAGTACACCGGGACAGGCCAGGACGATGTCCGGTATCCGGATATGCTTGCCGGAAAAATCGGATACCTTGCGGGAGCTGTATCGACCGGTGATTTCCCTCCGACCGACTCGCACAAGGAAGTGTATGCGTCGCTCAAGTCCCGTCTCATCGAGACACAGGCCGAGTATGATAAAGTCATGAGCACCACCTTCGCCGACTTCCTCAAGCAATTGCAGGACAGTGAGGTGAGGCCCATCGTTACAGATTGGAGGAAGAAATAGGGCGGGATGACATCGAATAAGTCATCACTTTCTGCGGCAACGATCGCCGGGCTGATCATTTCCTTGTTCGGCCTGGCTTTCTTTGCCATCTGGTACCGCGACTGGTTTGGCATTACGATCTCGTCCGTGCTGGTTCGCGAAGGTTCCATTTTCGTTCTTGTGGGCGTACTGTTTTATATCATCCGTCGGGAAGGACTGGATCTCACTTCGATCGGGCTTCACGTTGCATCCGTGGGCAAGTCGATTGCCTGGGCAATGCTCTTTCTGGTGTTCTCGATAGTCGGCGTGCTGCTTTGTGTACTGGCCATGCAATACCTCGGCTGGAAGGTGGGCGGAGAGGAGGCGGGTGCGTACAAGGACATTCCCATTTGGGTGTTGTTCATCATGGTAGTGCGTGCCGGGATCGCGGAAGAAGTATTTTATCGCGGCTACGCCATCGAACGGATCAAGGCGTGGACGAGGAGTACCGAGATAGCCGTAGCGGTACCGTTGATCATTTTCTCCCTGGGTCATTTCCGGCAAGGACCGGGCGGCATACTCATCTCGTTTGTAGCCGGCGGCATCCTGACGGCCACATACCTGTGGAAGAAGGACCTGTTGGCCAACATCATTACCCATTTTATGGTGGACTTCATTCCCAACGTGGCCTTGCCGTTGTTGGGGGTGGATAATTCATGATTGTATCCATTCTGAACTTTCTGTGGTCGATTGTTGTATATACAATAATTGTATATAAATTTAAGCGGTTTTGCCCCGAAAAGCCATGAAAACGACCCTGCACAAAGCCCAAACCCGCGGCCATGCCAACCATGGATGGCTGGATTCCTACCACACCTTCAGCTTTGCCGGCTACTATGAGCCCTCCCGCGTCCACTTTGGCCTGCTCCGGGTACTCAATGACGACATCGTGAAGGGGGGCATGGGCTTCGGCCAGCACCCGCACGACAACATGGAGATTATATCCATACCGCTTTCCGGCGCATTGGAGCACCGCGACAATACAGGCGGCCACGCCATCATTCGCTCCGGTGAAGTCCAAATCATGAGTGCCGGGTCGGGAATCGCCCACAGCGAGAAAAATGCGTCCCCAAAAGAAGAGGTGAACTTCCTTCAGATCTGGGTGTTCCCCAAAGCGAGAAATATCCAGCCTCGCTACGACCAGAAAGTGTTTGAGAAATCCAGTCGCATCGACCGACTCCAAACGGTGGTCGCCCCCGACCAGAAAGACGGGGCGCTCTGGATCAACCAGGATTCCTGGTTCACCCTGACTTCGCTTACGCCGGGCACCTCCGTAGACTATGTGGTGCACAAGGAAGGCAATGGCGTGTATGCCTTTGTGATCGATGGTGAACTTACGGTTGGTGACCAGGCCTTATCGCGCCGCGACGGGCTGGGCATCCAGGATGCGGCCAGGTTTCAACTCCAGGCAAAGCAAGCCACCGAGTTGTTGTTGATTGAAGTACCCATGAATCCGTGATGACCATGAAGAACAGAACCATATCCCGCTTACTATACGCCGAGATGGTCGACATGGGCGGCCTGCCGGTGCGCCAACCGTTGCCCACCCAACAGGTGGAGCAGGTGGATCCTTTCCTGCTGCTGCACCATGCCGACGTGAAAGTGCCCACGATGATCGATACCCGGCACGCAGGCGTGGGTCCTCACCCGCACCGGGGATTTTCGCCGGTCACGTTCATTTTCAAAGGCGGCGTGCACCATCGCGATAGCCGTGGCAACAACAGCGTGATCTACGCCGGCGGCGCACAGTGGATGAATGCCGGTCGCGGAATTCTCCACAGCGAAAGACCACCCGACGACATTCATGAAATCGGTGGTCGGCAGGAAATCATTCAATTGTGGATCAACACCCCGGCCGCGCACAAGATGGACCAGCCTTCCTATTTTCCACTCGAAGCCAATGAGGTTCCGGAAACTTTGTCTGATGACCGTCTCGTCACCGTGCGCGTTTTCTCCGGTGAGGTGCTGGGCGTCAAAGGACCCATACCCGTTCCGACGGAAGTAAACGCGGCCACGCTCACCTTCGAGAAGGGCGGGCGCATCTCCATCCCGCTTCCGGAACATCACGAGGCCCTGCTTTATTTGTTGGATGGCCAGTCTACTGTTGATGGCTTTGGGCTGGTCGACGGGCTTCACCTGGTTCACTTCAAGAAAGATGGTGAAGGGTTTTCCGCCCAGGCGATCGAAGGAACACGCGCGTTGCTTCTCAGTGGTCGGCCCCTCAACGAAGAAGTGGTGTCGAATGGACCGATTGTGATGAGCAACCAGACCCAGATTCTCGAAGCCATGCGCGATTACCAGATGGGAAAGATGGGTGTATTGATCGAAGACTAAACAGAAACGAAAACCAACCTTTATGCAAAACACGGAAATCAATTTCGGGCGTGTCCTCAAGGCCGGCCTCATCGCCGGATTCATCGGTGTGGGCCTCAACAACATTTGGAGCCTCATTGCGTCGGCACTCGGCGCCACCATACCGCCTGCCTTTGCGCTGGCAGTAACCATTTCGTCACTGCTCCCGGTCATCGTGGCTGCGCTGATCTATTTTGTACTGGCCCGCAACCTGGCTAAAGGGCAACTCATCTTTACGGTTTTGGGAGTCGGGTTTCTGCTGTTCAGCTTCTTCCCGATTTTCAATAATCCACAGCTCCCCGACGGAACGGTTATGGATGAAACCTTCCCGTTGCTGGTGGCACCCATGCACGTCTTTTCCGGTGCGCTGGCCCTGTACGGCATTCCGAAATGGTCACGCTAAACCCTTTGGAAGTTGGGTTGTTAAACTCACAACCTGAGATCCACTCTATGCAATCAGAAGCCACACTCGAACAAGAAAACCGCGCCGATGTACTGGACCTCATCCTGCGTCGAAGAAGCCTCCGGGCATTCTCATCGGAGCCACTCACCAACAACCAGGTCGATATCCTGTTTGAAGCGGCGAGGTGGGCGCCTTCCAGTGTCAACGAGCAACCATGGGAGTACCTCTATGCACTTCGGGGTGAGGACTTATGGACGACAATCCTCGGAACATTGAATGAAAGCAACCGTGTATGGGCCAAGGAAGCTCCCTTGCTGGTGGTGAGCCTTGCACGAACCACGTTCACGCGAAACGGGCGGCCCAACCATTCGGCGCAATACGACCTCGGTGCGGCCAATGCCCTCCTTTCGATCCAAGCCACAGCCATGGGACTCAATGTGCACCAGATGGGCGGCTACGACCGGGAGGCACTCCGTAAGGCACTGCGCGTGCCGGCCGACCGCGAGCCCGGTGTGGTGATGGCCATCGGCTTTCCGGGAGATGCAAATCAATTGCCGGATGCATTGCGTGAACGCGAACATTTGCCGAGGTTTCGGAAACCTGTTGCCGACTTTGTGAAGAACGAACCCTTTTAACATGGCCTCCAAGGAAATCCAGTCAGCCACCGCGGAAATCGGAAAGACGCTGTATCACACGGCGCTTCAATCGCGAACCCATTCGCTGGTGGCGGACGAACCGGTGGATGTCGGTGGTCTTGATGAGGGCCCGCGCCCGGGAGACTTCATGCGTATGGCGCTCGCCTCGTGTACAGCCATCACGCTCCGGATGTATGCCGACCGCAAGCAATTTGATGTGGAGAAAATCCGGGTCAAGGTTTCCAACGGGCCCTTCGATCAGAAAACCGTTTATACCAGCGAGGTAGAGATTTTCGGAAAACTCACTGCCGAACAGAAGGACCGCATGCTGCAGATCGCCAAACTGTGCCCCGTCCACAAAACCCTCACCAACCCCGTAGAGATCCAGACCCAGCTTCGTGTAGTGGATTGACTTACTATCCAGACACCCGGACACCCAGACACCTAGAGACGCTAGCACCTCAACACCTCAACACCTCCCATGAAAGACATCACCAAAAAGTACACCAACGGCGAAGTTACCATCGTGTGGAAGCCTGCGATGTGTATCCATTCCCGCAATTGCTTCAGCGGCCTTGGCGAAGTATTTCACCCACAGGAATTGCCGTGGGTGACACCCGAGCGATCAACGACGGAGAAGATTGTCGCACAAATCAAGAAGTGTCCTTCCGGAGCGTTGAGTTATTACATGAATGCCGAGCCCCCAGCTGAGGAGAAAAAGGAAGACACCACGGCCAAGGTCGTGGTCGAGCCTTCGGCCAACGGACCATTGATGGTGCACGGTACCATTGACGTGAAGGGGAAGGACGGCAGTGTGTCGACCAAAGGCGCGGTTACGGCATTTTGCCGGTGCGGCGCTTCGGCCAACAAGCCCTTTTGCGATGGCAGCCACCGGAAGATCGGATTTCAGGGCTGACCCTTTCCAAGCCAAGAATTGATCATTACATTTGCCACCCCGATCGCGGGGTTTCCCGGGTATTTAGCTCAGCTGGTTTACCTGCCCGCCGTTCTGAGTACATAAATGGGGTGTTAGCTCAGCTGGTTTAGAGCACTACCTTGACAGGGTAGGGGTCGAGGGTTCGAATCCCCCACATCCCACTGGATTCTGGCAGGCAGGCGTGGAGCCCGCCCGCTTGACTCAAATCAAGAAGAATTTCGTGATCAAATCTTGGCGGTCGGGCGGGGAATCCGGTAATACCCACTACGGGCCCGGGGTCACAAACCGGTAGCCAACGCCCTTGATCGTTACGATCTCTACACCCGGATCCTCCTTCAGGTAGTCCCGCAGTTTCGTGATATAGACGTCCAGGTTTCTCGAATTGAAGAAGGAATCATCGCCCCACACGCGCATCAGGATGTCCTTTCGTTGCACAATGACGTTACGGGTTTCAGCCAGCACAGTCAACAGCATGGCCTCACGATGTGAAAGTTTTCGGATAGCGTCGCCAAGCCTAAGTTCATAGCGCTGCGGATGAAACGCGTAACGCCCCAACGCCACCTGTTCGGAGGTTGAAGGGCTTGGCTTGCGTGACAATTTCAGTAAGTTATTGACGCGGACAATCAGCTCTTCCATGCTGAAGGGCTTACGCAGGTAGTCATTGCCACCCGTTTCAAATCCTTTTACAACATCTTCCGTCTGCGTCTTGGCGGTCACAAAGATGATGGGTACTTCGGGATCGATCCGGCGAATATCGGCGGCAATGGCATACCCGTCTTTATTCGGGAGCATGATGTCGAGCACGCAGATTTGCGGTCGATGCTGTTGAAAAACCGGCAGCGCGTCCTTACCGTCGTTGACCATGTGCACGGCAAAGTCACGGCTCTCGAGACTTTCCTTGACAATGCGCCCAAGGAACGGCTCGTCCTCTACATACAAGATATTCACCTTACCCATTGACTCAAGCGTGTTTCTTGGGCAGAACAACCACAAAGGTACTGCCTTTGCCGGGTGAGCTGGTAACGGTGATGGTGCCACCGTGCTGTCTGACCACCTGGTCCACATAGCTTAGACCCAATCCGTACCCTTTGATGTTGTGCACGTCGCCGGTAGGCATGCGAAAGAAGCGCTCAAAAATCCTAGTTTGGTATTCGGCTGGGATCCCGAGCCCCTTGTCGGTCACGGACAGCGACAAGCTGTTG
>JAYRXB010000234.1:0-2107 GCA_041917735.1 Cyclobacteriaceae bacterium | reverse complement strand
TCTCACACGGGTTGCCTTCGATGATGATAATCTGTATTCCATTGCCGCCCAGGCAGGATAACCGTGAGATGTTGAGGAAATAGGATTGTGGCTCACTTACCTGAAAGGAATACCACTGGTCGTTGTGGTAGACAAGGCACTTGCCCGTAAGCGCCTGGTTGAGACAGTCCCATTGTACCGTAGCAGAAGCCGTGGTGGTATGAACCGGCAATTCGTCCGGCACCAGCCGGATCCGGTTGGCTACATTGTCGTTGTTCACCTGCCCCCACGATGCGGAAGTCAGGAACAACCACCCTACAAATACCGCCGCGTGTTTCACTTTCGTTTTCGCTTGGCTTCATGAAACGCTCCCCGGAAGGTTGGATCTGCTTTCCGCTTTTGCCAGTCCAGCTGCCGGTTTTGCTCCTGCCGCTCGTCCTTGAGGGTCTCTTCAATAGCGACATTGTTTGGCAACGGTCGCGTTGGGATCTTGGCGCGGATCAACTGCTCAATCTGACGCATGTGGTGCTCCTCCGGTGGCGTCACAAAAGTGATCGCTTCACCCAACTGCCTGGCCCTTCCTGTGCGTCCGATGCGGTGCACATAGTCTTCGTATAAGAGCGGAACATCAAAATTAATCACGTGCGACACCCCGGAGACATCGATGCCACGTGCCGATACATCTGTGGAAACCAGGACGCGCAGGTCGCCCTGCCGGAACTCATTCATGGCATTGATGCGGGCATTCTGGCCCTTATTGGAATGAATGACTCGTACCGGGCCAAGTCCTTTCCGATCAATGTACCTGGCAACATCATCGGCCACCTGCTTGGTTCGGGCAAACACCATGACTCGCTGCAACTGCTCACGGTCTATCAACAGCGTCTCCAACAGATTGATCTTTGTCTTGAGGTTTGGCACGTGTATTTGAGACTGTTCTACTTCCTCCGCGGGAGTTGCCTGCGGTGTCACTTCCACCTTCGTAGGAAAGAGGAGAAATTCTTCAGCCAGCTTTTCCACCTTGGCGGGGAAGGTGGCGGAAAAAAGTAGATTCTGCCGCTTTTGTGGGATGACTTCAAACACTTTTCGCAATTGCGGCAGGAATCCCATGTCCAGCATGCGGTCCGCCTCATCCAGTACTAACGTCTTGATCTGAGCAGACGGTATCTCTCCGCGCAAATACAATTCCATGAATCTTCCCGGTGTGGCGATCAGCAGGTCGCAGCCGGCTTTCACCTGTTCAATCTGGGATTTGGGTCCAACGCCACTATACAGCGTGGCAAAACGGAGATCGGTGTGCCTGCCCAGCATGGCCGTATGCGATGCCAGTTGCACGACCAATTCCTTCGTAGGGGCCAGCACCAATGCCCGCGGCGCAGTTCCCTGTGCGTGGGACAATTTCCGCAACACCGGAAGCACGTACGCAGCTGTCTTTCCCGTTCCCGTTTGCGCGATGCCGATGACCGCCTGCCCGCCCAGGATGAGGGGAATCACACGGCGCTGAACTTCCGTAGGAGTTGTAAAGCCCTGCTCCTCAACTGCCCGCAGCAATTGCGGGCTCAGTTTCAATTCCGACCATGACACCTGGCTCTGCGCTTCCACCGATTTGGGATTATCTTTGTACCGATGAAAACACTCATCGTTAACGCTAAGATAGTAAACGAAGGCAAGGTCCTCGAAGGTGATGTGCTCATCGATGGTCAGCGGATAGAGCGCATCGGTCAAGGCTTGTCAACGAATGGTCGCACCATCGACGCTGCGGGCCGGTTTCTCATACCGGGTGCCATTGACGATCAGGTACATTTTCGGGAACCGGGCCTCACACACAAAGCAACAATTTATACGGAATCACGGGCGGCCGTTGCCGGCGGGGTGACCTCATACATGGAAATGCCCAATACGTCACCACCCACCTTTACACAGGAATTGCTTGAAGAAAAGTATCAGCGTGCCCAGCGCGACTCCTTGGCCAACTACTCATTCTATATGGGTACGGCCAAGGACAATCTTCAAGAGATTTTGCGAACAGACCTCACGCGAGTCTGCGGTTTGAAAATTTTTATGGGGTCAACCACCGGAAACCTTCTGGTCGACGATCCGGAAGTTCTTCACGCTGTGTTCGCGAGCT
>JAYRXB010000233.1:0-8110 GCA_041917735.1 Cyclobacteriaceae bacterium | reverse complement strand
ATCGTCGTGAACTCTGGCCGGAAATCTGCGGCCGCTACGAAACCATGATGACCGAAAAATACCCGGCCATGAAGGACGAGATTCACGAGAACATGAAGTATGTGCTGGACAAAAAGATTCTTCCCTCGATGCGCGCCATGCAATTTGCCGGGCCACCCATTACCAAGAACAACAGCCGTATCTACAACTGTGCTTACCTGCCGGTGGACGACATCCGGGCATTTTCCGAAGCCATGTTTCTCCTCCTGGGTGGCACCGGCGTAGGGTTCTCGGTGCAGGTACACCATGTCGCCGAACTTCCGCCGATCCGCAAGGCGCAGAAGCATCGCCGCTTCCTTGTAGGTGACAGCCTCGAAGGCTGGGCCGATTCGATCAAAATGATCATGAAGGCCTACTTCGGACAAAGCGAGGCTTTTCCCGACTTCGACTACTCCGATATCCGGCCGAAGGGCGCTCGCCTGGTAACAGCGGGTGGCAAGGCGCCGGGCCCGGAACCATTGAAGGTCTGCCATGCTCACGTCACGGCCATCCTGGATCGCAAAGAAGACGGCCAGCAGCTCACACCGCTTGAATGTCACGACATCATGTGCCACATCGCCAATGCAGTCCTCGCAGGCGGCATCCGACGGTCGGCCATGATTTCACTTTTCTCTCCCAGTGACGAAGAGATGCTCACCTGCAAATTCGGGCCGTGGTGGGAACTCAATGAGCAGCGCGGGCGTGCCAACAACTCCGTTGTACTCTCGCGCGAAGAAACCACCAAGGAAGAGTTCCTTGCCTTGTGGAAGAAGATCGAGCTCTCCGGTTCGGGTGAGCCCGGCTTCTATTTCACCAACGATCCCGACTGGGGCACCAACCCGTGCTGCGAAATCGCGCTACGACCCTTCCAGTTCTGCAACCTGTGTGAAGTGAATGTTTCCGATGTGGAGACGCAGGAAGAATTGAATGAACGGGCGCGCGCCGCCGCGTTCTTCGGGACACTGCAGGCCGGGTTTACCGATTTTCATTACCTGCGCGAAGTCTGGAAGACCACCACCGAACAAGACGCGCTGATCGGCGTGGGCATGACCGGCATCGCCAGCGGACGGGTGCAGAAACTCGACCTGAAAGAAGCCGCCGATGAAGTCCGACATATCAACACCGTCATCTCCGCCAAGATCGGGATTGAATTCGCGGCGCGCTGCACCACAATCAAACCTTCCGGAACCAGCTCGCTGGTGCTCGGCACCTCGTCGGGCATCCATGCGTGGCACAACGACTACTACCTGCGCCGGATGCGCATCGGCAAAAATGAAGCGTTATACGACTACCTGAAAATAAACCACCCGGAGCTGCTCGAAGACGACCTGCTTAACTCCCGCCAGGGTATCGTATGCATCCCGCAGAAGGCGCCGGTCGGCAGCATCCTTCGCACCGAACCAGTGATGGATTTACTTGAACGCATCCGGACCTTCAATGTAGACTGGGTACGGCGCGGCTACCGGCTGGGCTCCAACGCCAACAACGTGTCCGCAACCGTGTCCATCCGAGACAATGAATGGCAGCAAGTTGGTGAATGGATGTGGGAGAACAAGGCCTCGTACAACGGCCTCAGCGTGTTGCCATTCGACACCGGCAACTACAAGCAGCCACCGTTTGAGGACATCCCGCAGGCGCGCTACGAGGAACTGGAAAAGTCACTTCGGAGCATAGACTTGTCGGGTGTATTTGAACCCGATGATGCCACCGAACTGCATGCCGAGGCGGCATGTGCCGGGGGAAGCTGCGTCGTTCACTAAAGAGCATCCGAAGCACCCGGCTCCAGGAGGTATAACATTGGGGTCGTTGTTCCTAAACCACGTGACCCCGCCGCCAACGCACCTGGAGCCTGGCGTCGGACTTATTAATCATACGTGTATACCGGGTCGATCGCTGTATTGGGCTCCATCCGGATGAGGTTGTGCAGGATGCCGTCGGTAAGGCGATATACCCAACCGTGCAAGGTGGGTCTGTTGTCATTTCTCCAGGCCATCTGCACAATGGATGTCTTTGCCAGGTTCATGACTTGCTCCTGCACGTTAAGTTCCGTTAGCCGGTCCACGCGGGCGTCACCTTCCAACCCCTGGAGTTCATCCTTGTGGAAGTAGTACACATCCTTGATGTTCCGAAGCCATTTATTGATTAGCCCCAGATCCTGGTGACTCAATGCGGCCCGCACTCCGCCGCATCCGTAGTGGCCACACACGATAATGTGCTTGACCTTCAACACCTGCACCGCGTATTGCAGCACGCTGAGCATGTTGAGGTCGGTGTGCACCACCATGTTGGCAATGTTGCGATGTACAAAGATTTCACCGGGTGCCGTGTTGGTGATTTCATTGGCCGGAACACGGCTATCCGAACACCCAATCCACAGAAACTCCGGCGTCTGAAGGTGCGACAGTCGGCTGAAGTACTCGGGGTCTTTGCCCACCTGCTCGGCCGCCCAGGCTTTGTTTTCGAGAAGAAGCTTTTCGTATGATTTCATAGTGTTTTATAAACGATAGGTTGAGTACTTCGATCATTCCGGGTCTTTGCGGAACAAAGCCGTGGACGCCCCGCTGGTTTTCTTGAGCTCTACTTCGATGGACTTGGAAGGTGCCCCCTGGATATAGTCCTCGATGGTCTCTATGATGTCTGCGTCCACAAACTGTGACTTCGTGCCATCGATCACCACCTTGGAATTGGATGGAATTTGCTCAAGCACCCGGCGAAGCTGCGCCTTGTGAAGGAAAGAAACATCTTTGGTGAACTTGACGAGGTATTGCGACTCATCGCTGACAACCAGTACGGCGGTTTGAAAATTGGACTTCAAAACGAAGAACAAGGAAACGAGCAGACCGACGGAAATGCCCACCAACAAGTCGGTGAACAAGATGGCGATGATGGTAACGACAAAAGGCAGGAACTGATCCCATCCTTTGCGATAGGTCTGCCGGTACAACTCCGGTGTGTTAAGCTTGTAACCCACCACCAGCAGCACGCCGGCAAGGCTGGCCAGCGGAATCTGCTGAAGAAGGCCGGGTGCTGCCAACACCACAGCGATGAGGAAGACACCGTGTAATATGGCTGAAGCCTTGGTTCTGCCCCCGGCGATGATGTTCGCTGAACTCCGTACAATAACAGCGGTAACCGGTAAACCGCCGAAGAAACCGCTGACGATGTTGCTGATTCCCTGAGCACGCAGTTCACGGTTGAGGGGGGTAATTCGGCGATACGGGTCAAGTTTATCGGTGGCTTCGATACTCAGCAGCGACTCCATGCTGGCCACAATCGCTATGGTTACGGCAATGCGGTATACGCGCGGATCGGTCAGCCCGCCGAAGTCGGGAAGTTGAATCACAGCGGTAAGGCTTCCCAGTCCGTTAAAGCCGCCGAGGTCGACCAGGTGCGACGGCTGGATAGCCAGCCCGGGGACAGAACCAACAAACACAGCATTTAACACGACGCCAAGCACCACGACCACAAGTGGGCCAGGCACGTAGGACGTCCACCGAAACTGCTTTACCACGCGACTGGTCCAGCTGATCAGGATCAGGAGCGAGATCGCCGAAACAACGATTGCTCCCGGCGTGAGGTACTCAAACGACCGGATGATCTCGGTAAATGTATTTTCGTTGTCGGCCTGGAAGAAGCTTTCGTCACCTTCGTAGTCGGCATCGTATCCGAGGGCGTGCGGGATTTGCTTGAGAATGAGAATCAACCCGATGGCTGCCAGCATTCCTTTTATGACCGACACGGGGAAGAAGTGCCCAATGGTGCCTGCACGGACAAGCCCGAGGATCACCTGGATGACGCCAGCCAGCACGACGGCCATCAGGAAAAGCGGGAAAGACTGCAGCTCCACGATGGCTGCAAAGACAATCGTGGCCAAACCGGCGGCTGGCCCACTGACACTCAGCGCGGATCCGCTCAACGTGCCAGCGACAATACCACCGACGACGCCCGCAATGAGTCCGGAGAACAGGGGCGCACCGGAGGCCAGCGCTATGCCCAGGCAAAGCGGAAGCGCAACCAGGAATACAACCAGTGCAGAGGGGACGTCGTGCGACAGGTTGTCGAGTGGCTTGAAAGAGATTTTCTCAGGCATACTTCAGAGAATGAAGAATGAAAAATGAATACTGAACAATGCAATAACCGTGAACCAAGAAATGGTGCCATGTGGCTACATGCAGCAATCTACCACCGAGGGCGGATGGCTGTTGTAAACAGATGCTAAGCCTGGGGAGGCGGGGCGAGGATTTCGCGGAATAGTTTGACAGGTCTACCCATGACCTGCCGTGAATGGGCGGCCGTGGACTTCAGGCCATCAACGCCTTGGTGGGATTTCAGAATCACCTTGTCGTCTTCGCCGGATTCATCTTCTTCGAGCACCTCTTCGGCGATGCCGGAAGATGTTACGAGGTAGGCCCTCAACTCCGGGAAGAGTGAAACAACCGCGGTTTGGGCCGTGAAGCCCAGCACTACCAGCAATACCACCAAAGAAGCGAGTCGTTTCATGCGGAAGCAGCAAATATAGTGGAAAGCGGGTGATGCAGCATGACCTGCCGGAATACCATTTCCTCGACCACGGTATTCAAGTTACCTTTGCAGGATGAATCTCAAGGAAATCCTTTCCGTAACGCTTATCCTGTTTTCCGTCATCGATATCCTCGGATCCATCCCGTTTGTGATTCTCATCCGGCAGCGGGAAGGACGAATCTATGCGGAGCGGGCCACATTGATTGCCGCCGCCCTGATGGTCATCTTCCTGTTTCTCGGACAGTCCATCCTCAAGCTTTTCGGACTCGATATCGGCTCGTTTGCGGTAGCCGGCTCCATTGTGATGTTCATTATCGCCATGGAGATGATCCTGGGGATCACGCTCATCAAGGATGACCCCGATGCGCAAGGCAGCGGGTCCATTGTACCCATCGCTTTTCCCCTCATCGCCGGTGCGGGAACGCTCACCACCATCCTCTCGCTTCGTGCTGTGTACGAAGAAGCCAACATCCTGGTGGGCATCCTGCTCAACTCGATCTTCGTATACATCGTGTTGCGCGCCAGCCCCTGGATGGAAAAGAAGATTGGCAAATCAGGGTTTGTGATTCTTCGCAAGGTGTTTGGCGTCATCCTGCTGTCCATTGCTGTGAAGATCTTCAAGAGCAATATCTTTATCGGGTGATCAAGCTATTTACCGACGGCGCCGCCAAAGGCAATCCCGGACCCGGGGGCTACGGAGTCATCCTGAAATACGGCGGACATGAAAAAGAACTCAGCCAGGGCTTCCGATTAACGACCAACAACCGGATGGAACTGCTGGCCGTGATCTCCGGTCTCGAGGCGATCCGTCGTTATGACATTCCGATCACGGTCTATTCCGACTCCAAGTATGTGGTGGAAGCCGTGAAGCAGGGCTGGATCTGGGGTTGGGAGAAAAAGGACTTCAAGAACAAAGCCAATCCGGACTTGTGGAAGCGCTATATCAAACTTCATCACAAACTCAATCCCAAGTTTGTCTGGATCCGCGGTCATGCCGGTCATCCCGAAAATGAGCGGTGCGACCAACTCGCAGTTGCGGCAGCAGAGGGTGGAGACCTTGAAGTGGATGAGGGTTACGAGGAGATAATTGAAAATTAAGAATGAAAAGTGAAAAATGAAATGCAAAGACCGGGTGCCGCCACTAGGGTCTTGCCTTTAAGGTCTTCACGGTTGCCGCCAGCATGGCAACGAGTTCCGCGCAAAGAGTTTGCATCTCTTTGAATTGATCCAGACTGATGATGTCCGAGTCGCGGAGGATGTTAAGCCAATAAACGGTCGAAAATCAGCTCAAAAAGCTCATGAGCCAAATACCCACCTGACGATTTTCCTTACAACTATAGACCGGTACCCGCCATTTCAACCGAACTTTTCACTCTTCACTTTTCACTTCTCTCCCAACTCCACGCCCATCGTCTTCAGTTCAGCCAGGATGGGGTCATAAAACTCCTTCGTAACCGGCACCACCACGCCGCGAGCCTTGATCTTGCCTTCCGCGAGGAGCCTGGCGGCGATCCCCAGTGGCAAGCCAACCGTCTTGGCCATAGCTGTCCGTACTGCGTCGTCGCCTTTGGCCACCAGCGTAGCCTGGATCTCCTGGCCGCGTCCATCCTTAGCGTACCGAAACCGGTGCCACATCACGATCATGTCCTTGTCTTCCGGCGCCAGTTTCCACTTTTTGTTCAGGATATGTTCCAGCACCTGTGCAGGCGTTCCTTCTTCGAGGCCCACGGGCGTATCGTCGAACAATCCGGACCACCGCAACCGGGCCAGCTCCGGCCCGTCCAGCGCAACGCCGGTTTGCCTGGCAATTTTTTCTTCCATCTTGCGCACAGCATGGTAACCGGTGAAGGCGTTGAGAAAAGAACGGTGCGTCATCTCCGCCACACCCTCGAGGGAATACGAGTCATCGGTGCAACCCAGTTGAACCAACACATCCCAGGCGGCGCAAAAGCCCTCGTTGCGCAACGTGCCGCGCAGCATGGTCTTGATGTCCTGGAGCCCATACAGTGATCGGTAACCCAAGGAGTCCCGATTGGCATATCCTTCGAAGCGGCCAAAGCCCGGCACCTCCACCGGTGTGATTCGTTTGAACAACTGTTGGTACGGGATGTACTTGTACTGACCTTCCTGGAGAAACTTGGCAGTTCCCTGGCCCGCCATCACCACGTTGCGGGGGTTCCATGTAAACTTATATCGCCAGGGATTGCCTGGATCGGTCTCGGGCGCAATGAGGCCACCGGTGAACGATTCGAAGGAGTACAAGTCGCCCCCCTCCGAGCGCAGTCGGTCAATTACCTGCATGGCACTCATGTGGTCGATGCCCGGATCAAGTCCACATTCGTTGAGAAAAAGGAGTCCCGCATTCTTTGCCTCATTGCCCAGGGCGAGCATGTCTTGCGACACATAGCTGGCCGTCAGGAGATGCTTGCGGTGCTTGAGGCAGAACTTGGCTACCAGGGGATGATACATGGCGGGCAACACCGATATGACAAGGTCGTGTGCCGCAACAACAGCCTCTGCACCTTCCTTCTTCACATCAAAGGCGATGGCCTTGCCGTGCGGTGAGTTGCCGATTCGTTCGCGTGCCGCCGACTCGCTCACATCGCCTACTGTTACCTTCCAGGATTGGGTCGATGCCCGATCGAGCAGGTAGCCGATGAGGGAGGAAGACGATCGGCCGGCGCCAAGGACAAGGATGGAACGCATAGGTGGAGTATTTCCCTGCAATTTATCCCCAAATGGGATATGATTTCCCAATTTGGGCATAATGGTTTAATTTCAACTCCCGTGATTAACCGGTGAAGCCATGAAGGAGATGACGTTCTTTTCTTCGCTCGAAGACCTCGATTCCGAATCCAAGTACCTCGTTCACAAAGCCAAAGAAGCCGCCCAGCACGCCTATGCACCATACTCAAAGTTCCACGTTGGTGCCGCCCTGCTCCTCGACGATGGAAGCTATGTGCCGGGTTCCAACCAGGAGAATGCCTCGTATCCCCTGTGCATGTGCGCCGAACGCGTAGCACTTTATGCTGCCGCGGCCTTGCACCCGAATAAAGTAATCAAGAAAATCGCCGTGATAGCCCACAGGAAGAATCATAAAGAGCTCACCAACGCCAGCTCCTGCGGTGCCTGCCGCCAGGTGCTTCGGGAGTTCGAAGTGCGCCAGGGCGAACCCATTCAGGTCGTGATGTTCGATGATAACAAGTGGATCCTCTGCGACAACACGCAGGCCTTGTTGCCCCTGAGCTTTGACCGCGGTCACCTCAAGGACTGACGGCCCCATGGAGGAAAAAAAGACACGCTTTGACTTTGAAGCCCGCTACTTCACGGCCGGCACCCTCACCCCGGCCACCCGCCAGGTGTGGATTGTCATCCACGGCTACGGGCAACTCGCACAGTATTTCCTGAAGAAGTTCAACCCCGTGGCGGAACAGGATGTGTTCGTCATAGCTCCGGAGGGGTTGTCACGATTTTATTTGTCCGAGCTGACAAACGCCGGGCGCGCCGATAACCGTGTGGGCGCAACCTGGATGACGCGCGAGAATCGGCACATGGACATTGACAATTATAT
>JAYRXB010000232.1:0-1832 GCA_041917735.1 Cyclobacteriaceae bacterium | reverse complement strand
GCCGACGTTACGCGCTTGGTCACAACACCCGGTCAACCGAACTATACATTGGCCTCGGGCCGGTCATTTCCTATTGGCTCGGCGCAAGTGGATCTTTGTCGCTCCCGGGAAGTACCACCGAATACACTGTTGTGTTTGACGAACCCGGTGCAGAAGCCAATGTACTCTATGTGCAGGCGGCAAACCGGTGGCTCTTCGGTGCTGAACTGCGCGTGGGTACCATGGTTCCCATTTCCAAGACGAACCGATTGCTAATCGAGTTAAGCGGCGTGGCCGGGCTTACCGCGTTCACGAAATCCGCATCGTCATGGAGTCCGATTGGCCCTCCGTTGACCGTGGAAACAAACATGTTCAATCAGCAGCTGCACACCGTATCCTTGTCTGCATCCTACGTTTTTGCGCACAATCTCATGCACGCAAGGCTGGGCAAGAGCAGCAAAGACAAAACGGTCAAGAAGCGTGATCCCCGAAAACAGAAAAAGGATAAGGGCTACTTAAATACCCGGATCAAGTCCGAAAAGAAAGACTAGAAAATTGCTCCCGCGATTGTTGCAGTCATCAACGTCGCCAGCGAAGCAGCCACCATGGCCCTGAATCCAAGCTTGGCCAGGTCACCCGTGCGTGAGGGAGCCATCCCGCCAATGCCACCGATCTGTATGGCAATGGAACTGAAGTTTGCAAATCCGCACAACGCATAGGTCGCAATTCGAATCGATTTCTCGCTCAATACACCGGCCTGCTTCATACTCGCGAGGTCGAGGTAAGCAACAAACTCGTTGATCACCATCTTCTGCCCCAACAGGCTTCCGACTTGCAGCGACTCCTGCCAGCTCACACCGATGCAGAAAGCGAAAATCCGGAATACCTGACCCAGGATGTATTGCAGGGAGAACCCGGAATACGTGCCGCCGGTAGACTCCCGCACAAAATCGTTAAGCCCGGTGAGTGCCCCGACAAAATCCACGAGAATCCAGTTGACGGCGTAAATGACAGCAATGAACGCGAGCAACATGGCCCCGATGTTCAACGCCAGTTTCAATCCGTCGGAAGCACCCATGGCGAGGGCTTCCACTACGC
Organism: Cyclobacteriaceae bacterium; assembly: GCA_041917735.1. Classification (GTDB taxonomy): domain Bacteria; phylum Bacteroidota; class Bacteroidia; order Cytophagales; family Cyclobacteriaceae; genus ELB16-189. Next base: position 755 of record JAYRXB010000232.1, on the reverse strand, counting down.
TGGTACCAATCTGTTCTTTGTTTACGCTGAGCGACCGGTCAATCTTATTGTGATCCGTTTCCGGGTAGAAGATTTTAGCGAGCACAATCGCCGCTGGCGCATTCATGATGGATGCGCTCAGGAGGTAGGTGGCGTAGCGAGCTTGCTCTTCCGGGTTACCGCCGCCAAGGAAAGACACATAGGCTGCCAGCACACTCCCCGCCAGGGTTGCCATGCCGCCAACCATCACGCAATGCAATTCCGATTGTGTCATCCGGGGAATGAACGGCTTCACCAGGAGTGGTGCTTCCGTCTGGCCCATGAAGATGTTCGCGGATGCCGACAGGCTCTCGGAGCCCGACAGTCGCATCGTTTTGGCCATCACCCAGGCAAATCCATACACCACTTTCTGCAGTACGCCGAGGTAATATAGTCCGCTGGTGATGGAAGAGAAAAAGATTACCGTTGGAAGCGCCTGGAAAACAAATAAGAATCCGAGGTTGTGACGAACCCCCGTGGTCCCTTCCGAATTCTTGGCCAGGTCGCCGTAGAGAAACTCCGCACCCTTGAGTGCAAAACTGAGGAACTTGACAAACTTTTCGCTGATGTAAATGAAAGCCTGCTGCGCAACCTCCACCTTACCGATCAACACCCCAAAGACAAGCTGTATGAGAATGCCCATGGCCACCAGCCGCCAGTCAATGCCCTTCCGGTTGGCGGAAAAGAGGTAAGCAATAACAATGATGATGGCCAGGCCAAAGATGCCCCGTAAGTAT
>JAYRXB010000231.1:0-7968 GCA_041917735.1 Cyclobacteriaceae bacterium | reverse complement strand
GAACATTATCCTATTTTCGGAGCCAATCGACCCGGAAAATCTGGCTTCAAAGATTAATGTTGAAGGCATTGGAAGTCCTGTTTCTGTGTCAATGAGTTCAGACTCGCTAAACGCCGGGATTGTCTTGGGGACTTCGATGGTCAACGGCCGTACATACTCCCTTCACATCAACGGAGTTCCAGATCGTCTTGGAAACGGCCTGCACGGGACATGGCCGGTGATGTTCTTTCTGCCAGGAATCCCTGCGCCAAAATCGGTGCTGATTACGGAAGTACTTGCAGATCCATCTCCGCAAGTTGGGCTGCCGGTCGCCGAGTACGTGGAAGTTTATAACGCGACCAACGAGCCGTTTGATCTCACCCATTGGACGCTAACCGATGGAAGCAGCACAGGTGTAATTGGAAGCGCAATCCTGTTGCCTCAAGCCTATCTGGTCTTGACAAGTACGGCATCGGTTCCCCTCTTCAAGCAGGACAATGTTGTTGGTCTTACCAATTTTCCATCCCTGAACAACGCTGGCGATAAACTGGTATTGAAAGAAGCCGGAGGGCTGAAAATTGACTCGGTCAATTATGCAACGGAGTGGTTTCACGATGAAGACAAAGAACAGGGAGGCTGGGCCCTGGAGTTGATTGACACAAGCAATCCCTGCGGCGAAGAGGAAAACTGGGGTTCATCGGAAGACGTGACTGGAGGAACACCCGGCACAACCAATTCCATTGCGGCTAACAAGCCGGACCTGACTCCGCCAAACATGCTGGTTATCGCGCAGCCGGATCCTACGCACCTGCACGTAACATTCAATGAGCTGCTTCAGCAACCCATGGAGGTTGCAGTCTGGTTACAGCCTCCCGTTGCGATAGCAAGCGTTGCATTGTTCGGAGCGGCGAGAAGAGGCCTCGCAATTGAGTTGGAACGCACATTGGTGCCGCGCACGGCATACACACTTCATCTCTCGGGTATACGTGACTGTGCCGGAAACGTCATGAATGAGGCGCTTCTGGAATTCGGCGTGGAGGAGCCTGCCGACTCGGGCGACATCGTAATTTCAGAGATACTCTTCAATCCGCGATCGAACGGCGTGGACTTTGTCGAGCTGTTCAATAGATCAGAGAAATTTATCCAACTGCAAGGCTGGCAACTCAGCAATGGAATAGCACAGACGATTATCCCGAGATTTCTACTGCATCCGAAGCAGTGGGTAGCCCTTACCGAGGACCCAACTATAGTTCGCGCCCAGTACGCGTCACCCTTTTCCGCAAGCATCATTCGGGCGGATGTTCCGTCGATGCCCGATGCGGAAGGAGTAATCATGGTGACCGATAGCGAGGCAAATGAAATGGACAGCGTTATCTACAGCGCTGACTGGCATTCCGTGTTTTTGAAGGAGACCGAGGGAGTCTCCCTGGAGCGATTGGAGTATTCCGTGGGGTCCATTCAAGACAACTGGGTCTCTGCGTCGGCGCGGGAGGGTTTTGCAACCCCCGGTCGCGCCAATTCACAGCAGGGACGAACCGAACGCGGAGAGGATCAAATTGAAATTGTCCCGCAGGTCCTCGAGCGCGCCAGTTTGTCGGATTCGTTTGTTCAAATTCGATATCGATTTGAGTCTGCGGGGCGCGTTGTGAACATCGCTGTTCTCAACCACCAGGGATCCGTGGTCAGGCAGATTGCCGAAAATGAATGGTTGGGAACCGAAGGGTTTTTCCGATGGGACGGCGACCGGAGCGATGGCGAGAGGGTTCCGGCAGGCTATTATATTGTCTGGGTGGAGTGGTTTGATGGATCAGGAAACCAGGGCACGGATCGGAAACGCGTTATCGTGCTTGGACGCTGAAAAAGGGGAAATACCGGGTTCAGGTACGGTTAATGCCCCATTTTTTGTTTTACTGGCATCCGAGTATTTTTGCGCATCTTTTTCAAAACGTGTCCTGAAGGACGCTGGATTATGGCAAAATCAACTAAAAAAGCAGCAAAGAAGGTCGTGAAGAAGGCAAAGTCTGCTCCCAAGGCTAAGAAGGCTGCGAAGCCGGTAGCCAAGAAGTCTCCGGCCAAGGCAGTTAAGAAGGTAGCGAAAGCCGCCCCTGCAAAGAAAGAAGCAACCCGGAAGGAAGTAGTGGCTACGGTATCCAAACGCGTGGAGAAGAAGCAAGCCGCTGCTCCGGCGCCGAAGCCTCAACTGAATCTCAACATTTTTCCTGCCCTGACCCAGCGACCCATCGCCCACAAGCCAGCGAAGTCATCCATGCCGGAAGATAAAACGCGGTATAGCGATGAAGAGCTGAAGGAATTCGAGACGCTCATTCTGGATAAGCTGGAGAAGTCTCGCGAGGAATTCCGTATCCTGAAGGAAACGCTTAACCGCAATAATGATGCGGGTACTGACGCCACCTCCGGCGGTAACACCAAGGTTCTTGAAGATGGCGCGGAAACCGCAGAGAAGGAAAATCTCAGTCAGTTGGCCTCCCGTCAGTTGAAGTATATCACAAACCTTGAGAATGCCCTGGTGCGCATCAAGAATGGCACGTACGGCATCTGCACGGTTACCGGAAAGCTCATTCCGAAAGAGCGGTTGATTGCTGTGCCACACACGACACAGTCGATTGAGGCGAAGATGATGCAGCAAGACTGACGGGCACAGTCAGATTGGACGATAAAGATTATATCACAGGTTAATTCGGATTCCGTTGGACTTTTTGCAGAACCATATTGAAGCATTGATTTTCTGTTCGCCATCGCCGGTGAAGGCAGATGAACTGAAAGCGTGCCTGAGCGAGATGTTCAACGCCGACGTACCGGAGGAAGATGTCGCTGGGGCGATTCAGCGCCTTACTGAAAAGTACGCTCAGGAAGAATATGCATTCCAGTTGAACAAGGCTGGCGGAGGTTATCAATTCCTTACCAAGCCAGCCTATCAGGCAAGCATTGGAATTATGCTGAAGCAGCAGTCGAAGAAGCGCTTGTCGACTTCAGCACTCGAAACACTGGCGATCATCGCGTACAAGCAACCCGTGTCAAAGACCGAAGTTGAAACGATCCGCGGGGTGAACTGCGATTATGCCGTGCAAAAATTGCTTGAGAAAGGACTCATTGAAATCCAGGGCAAGGGCGAGACCGTGGGACGTCCGCTCATCTATGGCACCAGCCCCAAGTTCATGGAATATTTCGGTATCAGCGACCTCAGCGAACTTCCCACACCTAAGGACTTCTCACAGGAAATCAACACCATCGGGGAAGGCTCCGAAAATCAATAAATCCGTTCGCTTTAAGGCTAGGTTAGCCTAACTTACACATCTATGGCACGCAATAGCCGGTTCCGCTCAACGACGGGACCAACATCCGGTCGTCCCCGTCAGGAAAAGAAAAAGTCCTGGAACAAGAAGAGGGACGATGGCGCATCCTCCTTCCGGAGCAAACGTTCACCCGACGCGGGCGATGACACGGAGCGTAGACCGCGTTCGGCATCAGCCGGTGGTTTTTCGAAACGCGGTTCTTTTGGTCGTCGCAACGACGAGCGGCCCTCAGGCCCGGGTGGAAGGCCCTCAAGACAAGGCGGAGGATTTGCAAAAAAGCGCACGGGGTTTCCTCCCAGCAGCGACGAGCGCGGCCAGTTTAGGCGCGAAGGAAGAGGCTCGGATGAGCGCAAAAGCTTTGGGAAAGGAGGGCGTGATAGCAATTTTGCTGGCGGGCGCAAGCCGGGATTTGGTCCTAAAAAGCGCGGAGGACAAGAGGAATCACCAAAGGATCGCGGGGCCAGTCGCAATCAGCGACCTTTCTACAAACAAGGTTTCGGCCGCACGGATGACGCGCGGGGTAAGAAGCAATTCCCGGCAAAATCTCCCGGAACATATTCGCGGGAGGAAAAGCCAGAGCGCAAGGAACGGAAGTCATTTGTAGAATCGCGACTGGAAAAGCAGCGAAAGTTTACCAAGCCGTCTATTCATCAGGATGCGGGTGCAGCTAATCCGGACGGACTGATCCGTCTGAATAAATTCATTTCCAACAGCGGTGTTTGCTCACGCCGCGAAGCCGACGAACTTATTTCGATGGGCCTCATCACGGTAAACGGAAAGTCGATTACGGAGCTGGGCTATAAAGTGAAGCCCTCGGACGATGTACGGTATGAGGGCCGAAGGCTGAAGGCCGAACCCTATGTGTACATCCTGCTCAACAAGCCCAAAGGATACATTACCACCACGGAGGATCCCCAGGAGCGAAACACCGTCATGCAGTTGATCCAGGGTGCCTGCAAGGAGCGTGTGTATCCGGTCGGACGCCTTGATCGCAATACGTCAGGCCTCCTGTTACTTACGAACGATGGTGAATTGACGGACAAGCTCACGCATCCATCGTACAACGTAAAGAAGATCTACAAGGCTGAGCTGGACAAGCCGCTGTCAAAGGCGGATTTTCAAAAAGTGCTTGCTGGAGTTCAGCTCGAAGAGGGTCGTGCGATGGTCGATGACCTGGCGGTTGTTTCGGAAGATGGCAAAACGATCGGGATCGAGATCCACATTGGATGGAACCGTGTGATCCGCCGGATCTTTGAGGTGCTTGGCTATGAGGTGGTAAAACTTGATCGCTCGGTGTACGCAACACTGGACAAGAAGGATTTGGCGCGCGGGCATTGGCGGTTTTTGCGGCAGGACGAGATCGTCCGGCTCAAGCACTTTCAATAGCGCAAGGCCTTTTGGAAATTATTTTGTAACATCACTTTCCAGAAGTAGTGCAAATGCGGATTGGTGTTCACGGCAGGGACTTTCAGCAGAAATCTTCCCGCTTCATGGAGCGGGTACTTACCATTCTGAGCCGTTACAAGGCGGACATTTACGTATCCTCGAAATTCCAGAAGCACTTCAAGCCGAAGCACAACTTCAAATTCAATGTATTTGATCATGAAGAGTCTTTGAAGAACCTGGACTTCTTCATTTCGCTGGGGGGTGATGGAACACTTCTGGAATCGATTACCTACGTGGGGAAGTTTGAGGTCCCTGTTCTGGGTATCAATACCGGGCGGTTGGGATTCCTGGCAACGATTAGCCGTGAGGAAACCGAAGACGCACTCGACAACCTGTTTAAAGGCAACTACCGCATCGACGAACGGACGATGTTACGGCTTGTTTCGGATCCCAAATTATTTAACGGAACCCGCTTTGCATTGAATGACTTCACGATCATGAAGAAGGATACTTCTTCGATGATTACGGTTCATGTGTCTGTGGACGGAGAGCTGCTGAATTCATACTGGGCGGATGGCGTCATCGTATCCACGCCCACCGGATCGACTGGATACTCCCTGAGCTGTGGGGGACCCTTGGTCTTTCCGGAGTCCGAGAGTTTCATTATCACCCCGGTGAGCCCCCACAACCTGGGAGCCAGGCCAATTGTGGTATCCGACCGGTCGGAGATAACCTTCCGGATAGAGGGACGGAGCAAGAAGTTCCTGGTCTCACTGGACTCGCGATTTGAAACCGTTGATGAGTCGGTAAAACTTAAAATTCTCAAGGAACGGAGCAAGGCAATGCTGATTCAGCTCCCGGGCCAGCACTATTTCAAGACCCTCCGGCAAAAGCTGAATTGGGGCTTGGATTTAAGGAACTGAGGAGCCGCCTTTAATTAGGTGCTGTAATTTCCTACATTTGTTGATTGTGTATCAAGTGTCTATGAGGAATTTGCTTATAGTCGGAATGGTGCTAGCCCTGCTCACAGCATCGCAGGAGTCTGTGTGGGCACAGTTCAATACGAAGGGAATCAAGAGCGGCAATCGGCGCATTGCAGGCTACCGGGGAACCAAGTCAAAGTTTGGCAAAGAAAAGATCTACAATTCTGTCGGGGTCTCGCTCAACCTGCTCAACTACTACGGTGACTTGGCCCCCTCACCATCTTCGTTCAGTACGGACTTGGCATTTACAAAGCCGGGTTTTGGGCTTTCATTTACGCATCGTTTCGGTCCCCGCTATAGCTTAATGGGCCAATACTTGTATGGAAGTGTGAAAGGAGCCGACAGTGAATCGGCGGATCCCAGCGATTTAAGCAACGGAATCTTCCGATACCAAAGAAATCTCTCCTTCCAAAATCAGATTCATGAGCTCTCCGTCGTTGGTATTTTCGACTTGTTTGAAAACCAGCAGACCTATATGAGTCGCGTAAAATGGACGCCGTACGCATACATTGGACTAGCGCTTTATTTCCACAACCCCAAGGCAATTGCCCCGGCGACGGACTTGCAGGGCAATCCGTTGCCGGAAGCCGGAAATCTTGTTGACCTGCAGCCACTGGGAACGGAAGGCCAAAACTCGAACCTGGCAGCAACCGATGTTAACTATGGCATAAAGCCCTATTCCCTTGTCCAGTTTGCCATTCCTTTTGGTCTCGGTGCACGTTTTCGTTTAACAGATGTGCTGGATCTTTCTGCGGACGTGGGATTCCGCTATACATTCACCGATTACCTGGATGACGTTAGCTCAAATTACGTTGACCTCGCCAAGTTGAACAGCCCGCTCGCCCAGGCGATGTCCTACCGCACCAATGAGCTTCCGGGATATCCAAAGAACCCGCAACCTTCCGGAATACCAGGCGTAAACGTGGAGTCTGGTTATGGTGCCGAACACCCTGAAAACAAGCGCGGAGGAAAAAAGGACAACGACATCTACATGGTGACTAGCATTCGGCTCACCTACATTCTAAAGGCACATTTCCACCAGGCTAAATTCAGATGATCGCCAGAAACCGGGTTGGATGGACCATCATCATTAGTTTGCTGATGGTGTACCCATTGCGGGCGCAGCTTGTGCAGCGGTCGGAGATCGGATTTGGACTGGGGACATTCAACTATACGGGCGACCTGGTACGCAGTTATGATTTTGTCTATTCTCAGCCAGCCGCTACTATCTTCTACCGTGCCAATATCAGTAAGGTGATTAGTTTTCGAGCCGCCTTTACAGCGGGTAAGTTGAGCGCCAGTGATGCGGTAAATCCGATTGATCCATTTGCAGTTCAGCGCAACGCTTCGTTCGATATTTTCCTCAGCGAGGTATCGGGTGTCTACGAGTATCATTTTCTCAACTGGCGCGATGATATCCGGCGATTGCGCTTTACACCGTACTTGTTTGGGGGGCTGGCACTTTTCAACATAGCGGGAGTCAAAGACAAGGCTGACCAGTATAGCACCATTCAACTGTCTGTTCCCTTCGGCGGCGGGATGAAGTATGTGGTTAACCCCAAATTCTACGTAGCCTTCGAGTTCGGAATGCGGAAGACCTTTTTTGATTATCTCGACAACATTTCGGATGCGGACAAATCGTATAAGAATTATCAGTATGGAAATGGGAATGACTACGACAATTACTTCTTCCTGGGATTGACGCTGACCCGCACGTTTTACGATATCCCCTGTCCGACAAATCCCTATCGTTAGGGGATATTTTCAGGCAACTTTTTGCCATCCGAAGGCATCTCCATAAACCACCCCTTACCCCTTGGCCTGATAGTGTTAAAATGTCCGAAATAGGCTACTTTTGCGGTCCTGTGGCCGGTTTCAAGGACCAAATCGACTTTAACAACCTACCTAACCATGTGGCGGTGATCATGGATGGGAATGGTCGTTGGGCAAAGAAAAAGGGCGCTGCCCGTATTTTCGGCCACCGGAACGCCATTCAAGCCGTGACGGATGTTACGGAAGCTTGCGGAGAGTTGGGCATAAAATACCTGACGCTTTATGCGTTTAGTACGGAGAACTGGGGCAGACCCAAAGAAGAGGTTGATGCGCTGATGGAGCTCCTGGTGAATACACTGAAGAAGGAACTTGGAAACCTAATGGAAAATCAGGTTCGCCTGGCAACGATTGGCGACATATCCCACCTTCCCGATCAGTGTCAGCGTAATCTACAGGAAGCAATTGAGGCCACCCGCAAGAACACCGGAATCACCGTTATTCTTGCATTGAACTACAGCGGTCGATGGGAATTG
>JAYRXB010000230.1:0-13127 GCA_041917735.1 Cyclobacteriaceae bacterium | reverse complement strand
GGTCACCGGTCACTGGCCACCGGTCACTGGTCACCGATCACTGGCCACCGGTCACTGGCCACCGGTCACTGGTCACCGATCACTGGTCACCGGTCACCCCGACTCCGTGAGGCACTACGTCGGGGCAGTCCGGTCCGCGATTACAGTTTCCTGACTATCTTTGCCCTCTTTTTCACCCGGGCAACCATGTTAGCAGTCAACAACCTTTCCCTCCAATTCGGCAAACGCGTACTTTTTGACGAGGTAAACCTCAAATTCGTCAACGGCAACTGCTATGGCGTGATTGGCGCCAACGGGGCGGGGAAGTCCACTTTTCTCAAGATCCTGTCGGGCGACATCGACCCTACGCGGGGGCATGTGAGCATGGAGCCCGGCAAGCGCATGGCCGTCCTGCGCCAGAACCACTACGAATACGACGAAGTCTCCGCCATCGACACCGTGCTGATGGGCCACCAAAAGTTGTGGACCATTATGAAGGAGAAAGACGAGATCTATGCACGCCCCGACTTCTCCGAAGCCGACGGCATCCGGGCCTCCGAACTCGAGCATGAGTTCTCGGAAATGAATGGCTGGAACGCCCAGTCGGACGCGGCAGCCCTCCTCAGCGGCCTGGGTATCCACGAAGACGATCACTTCAAGCTGCTGAAGGAACTCAGCGGTAACGTCAAGGTGCGCGTGCTCCTGGCCCAGGCCATCTTCGGAAACCCGGATATCCTTATCCTCGACGAACCGACGAACGACCTTGATCTGAAAACGGTCGGCTGGCTGGAAGATTTCCTGCTGGAATTCAAGAACACCGTTATAGTCGTTTCGCACGACCGTCACTTCCTGGATACCGTGTGTACCCACATTGTTGACATTGACTTCAGCGCCATCAAGCTGTACACAGGAAACTACACCTTCTGGTATCAGTCGAGCCAGCTGGCCCTCCAGCAGCGGGCTTCCGCCAACAAGAAAGCCGAAGACAAGCGTAAAGAACTGATGGAGTTTATTCTCCGGTTCAGTGCCAACGTATCCAAATCGAAACAGGCCACTAGCCGCCGCAAGTTGCTGGACAAGATCAACGTTGATGACATTCAGCCGTCGTCGCGGCGCTACCCGGCGATCATCTTTCAGCAGAGCCGTACCGCCGGCGACCAGGTGCTGCACATCGAAAACCTCAGTGGCTCGATCGGCTCCACCAAACTCTTCAAGGATTTCGACCTGTTTGTCAACAAGGGAGACAAGATCGCGTTCCTCAGCAAAGACAGTCTCGCCGTCACTACGCTGTTCCGGATTCTGGCTGGCGAAGTGAAGCCCGATACCGGGACCTTTACCTACGGACAAACCATTACGCCAGCGTTCCTGCCGCTCAACAACGAACCCTATTTCCAATCTGACGACAACCTGATCGATTGGCTGCGGCAGTTTGCCGCGGAGGAAAACAAGGATGAAGTGTACATCCGCGGATTCCTGGGCAAGATGCTTTTCTCCGGTGAGGAAGTATTCAAGCGCTGCAGTGTGCTTTCGGGTGGCGAGAAGATGCGTTGCATGATTTCCCGCATGATGCTCGCCCAGGGCAACCTGCTTATCCTCGACGAACCCACCAACCACCTCGATTTGGAATCGATCACCGCATTCAACAACGCGCTGAAAGACTTCCCGGGCACGGTCCTCTTTACCTCGCACGACCACGAATTCACGCAGACGGTCGCCAACCGGATCATTGAAATCAGTCCGAACGGCTTTATCGACAAGCTCATGACGTATGATGAGTACATCGAGAACGAACGGGTGGCGGAGCAGAAGGAGGCCTTATATGCGTAGTAGTGCGTGGCTAGCGGTTTCTGGAGCTCATTTGTAACAATTGTCGTAATCGGTAATCGGTAATCTGTAATGGTGATCGGTGCAGGTTGCATCGCGAACTTCTTGGAGTGGATCAAACCAACAAGCTGATTGCCAAGTATGAAGTTCTTGGCCGTAAACTGTACAACACAATAGAAATGGCCCACGTATTCTGCTCAGGCACCTGATCTACCCGTTCACACCGTACCACAGATTACCGATCACAGATTACAGATTACAGACTACTATCTTTGGTCTTCATGGATCCTAACGAATTTCACCCCAGGAGTTTGCAGCAATGGCGCGCCTGGCTGAAGGCTAACCATCGGACCGCGAAGAACGTGTGGCTGGTGTTGCACAAGAAGTCCAGCCCGGGGCCGGGCATAGCCTATGCCGAGGCGGTAGAAGAGGCGCTATGCTTTGGATGGATCGACAGCAAACCGCAAAAGAAGGATACCCATACGTACCTGCTCTACTTCGCCGAACGGAAAGGTGGCAGCGTCTGGAGTAAACTCAACAAACAGCGGATTTCCCGGCTGATCAAGGACGGTCGCATGACCCCCGCCGGGATGAAGAAGATCGCGGCAGCCAAAGCGGATGGCACCTGGTCCACGCTCGATCCGGTGGATAGCCTTGAAATCCCGGAGGAACTGAGCAAAGCCCTGGCCCGGAACAAAAAGGCACAGAAGCACTTTGAAGCCTTTCCTCCGGGAATCAAGAAGCAACTCGTGTACTGGGTGCTTTCGGCCAAGCGCGAAGAAACGCGGAGCGTCCGTGTCAGGGAAATCGTGACCAAGGCCGCACGAAATGAGCGGGCGAATCAGTGGGTGAAAAAATAATCTGGCTAACGGACTGTGCCTAGCCGTAGAAATAAGGGAAACGTCACCGGCATACTTCCCATGGAAGGTCCGGTGGCGATTCGGCCCATCAGTTCATTAACCGGGTTTTTCGATTGATCGCGGATAAACTTCTGCGTCGCCGACCAGGTGTTGAAGTACCCTTCCAATTCAGCCAAGGTCCACTCAACCTGCATATTAAAAGCCGGTACCGCTATCTCCTGAAAGGGAAACTCGATGGTTCTCAGCTCTTCGTCAATCAACTTGCGTTCCGGGTCCCAGTAGGGGCCTACTACGCGTACATAAAAATCATCGATGAGCGGATCAATGGAAGGCGAAACCCGCAATAGCCCGTACACCCACACGGCAATGATGCCGCCGGGTTTGAGCACACGACGAACCTCCGAATAGAACGCAGGCCGGTCAAACCAGTGGATAGCTTGCGCCACCGTAACGAGATCTGCGGAATGATCGGCTAGCTGCGATGTTTCACCTCCAACGGCGTAGGTTATGTTGTCCATGACCACGGCCTCCTCCAACTGCCTGACACTGATGTCGGTAGCCAGCACCTTTTTGAATCGTGTTGCCAACACCTGTGCGGCCTGCCCATTGCCCGTCCCCGCGTCCCAGGCCAGGTCGAATGAGTTCACCTGACGGAAGATGAAGTCATACAACCCCTTTGGGTAATGCGGCCGAAAGGTGGCGTAATGGTGAGCGTGATTTGAGAAACGATCCTTCACTTGGCTTCGCTCTACGGTTCAATAGTTCAACGGTTCAATAGCTCAACGGTTAAGGGCTTGGCGGATTTATTTGCTCCAACCGGGGCCCCGGACACAGCGGCCGGGCGTCGCCCCGGTGTGCTCCCCGCTTTTGATTGCCAATTGTCCATTGACAAGAACATGCACCACGCCTTCCGCATACTGATGCGGATTCTCGTAGGTGGCTTTGTCTCGTATAGCCGCAGGGTTGAACACCACCACGTCGGCGTAGTAGCCTGGCTTCAGAATCCCTCTACCCTTCAATCCCAGGTTCGTGGCAGGCAACGAGGTCATCTTTCGTATTGCCTCCTCCAGGGTAAACAGCTTCTCCTCCCGCGCATATTTGCCCAACACACGGGCAAACGTACCATAAGCCCGCGGGTGAGCACCAAGGTCAAGAAACTCCGGCGTGGTTGCCAGTGAGCCTCCATCTGAGCCAATGCTCACGTAGGGCTGCCGGAGCATCTTTCGCATGTTGTCTTCCGACATGAGAAAATATAAAGCGGGTATCGAGGTTTTATCGGCCACCACGAGATCCAGTACCGTCTCATCGGCCGACTTACCGTGAAGACGGGCGACTTCGTCGAGTCTCTTCCCTTTATACAAGGCATTCAGCGAGTCTTTTTTGAAACCCAGGATAACCACGTGCTCCGGTGCCGAGTTTTTGGTGGGGAAGCCACGCTTCATATCATCCAGAATCTTCTTTCGTATAGCGGGATCAACAAATCGCTTTCTCATCTCGGCGGATGTTCCCTCCTGCGCCCAGGTAGGCACGCGCTCTTTCAATCCGGTGGCACTGGCTGTGTAGGGATACATATTTGCCGTGATCCGCAACCCGGCTTTTTGAGCGCTGTCGATCTTGGCAAGCACCGATTCAATCTTGTTCCAATTGCGTGCCTGGTTGATTTTCAGGTGATAGATCTCGGCGCGAACGCCGGCATCGCGGGCGATGACCATCAGCTCATTCAGTGCTTCCAAAATCTTGTCGCTCTCGCTGCGAATATGTGAGATGTACATTCCGTTGTACTCGGCAGCCACCTTGCACAGTTCCGTTAACTCCTGCGTGCTGGCAAAGGTAGCCGGCGCATAAATCAAGGATGAACCGACACCAAGCGCTCCTTCTTGCATGGCTTGCCGAACCAGCTGCTTCATTTGGGTAAGTTCAATTGCCGTGGGTGCCCGATTGACTTCCCCCATGACGTAGGTACGCACGCTGGTCGCGCCCACAAACGACGCGAAGTTGGGACTTACGCCCTGTTTCTCGAGGTGATCAAAGTATCCGCCCAGCGTAGTCCACAACTTCGACCGCTTGCTCCGTTTTCTTGGTCCCGGACTGATTCCTTCACCAAACACCTCCAGCGTCACTCCTTGCTTGATATCACTCATAGAGCGGCCGTCCTTCAGCAAAGTGCCGTCAGCCCAGCTGAGCATGTTGATGAAGCCAGGGGCGATGGCCAATCCCTGCACGTCAAAAGTCTGCCGGGCGATTGCCCTCGACAGATCGCCAACGGCTGCAATCGTGTCTTTGCGGATACCCACGTCGGCCCGTAACGGCGGATTACCCAGACCGTCGTACACCATGCCGCCCCGAAGAATGACGTCAAACTCCTGGGCACCACAGGTTCCCGAAATCAACAGCAGGGCGAAGAAAAATCTCACGGTGTACGAAGGAGCAGGTCGAGCAGTTCTTTGTAAAGCTTCGCCGCAAGCATGGCCGTGATGCCGGAAGGGTCGCGCTGTGGGTTGAACTCCACCAGGTCAGCACCGATGACCTGACCCTTCAGGCGCTGAAGCAGGTGGATGACCTGTCGCGATGTAAAGCCGCCGGGCTCATGGTGGCTCACGCCCGGCGCGAATGCCGGATCGATGGCATCCATATCAAGCGAAAGGTAAACCGGACCATCGAAGGAAAACACGTGGTTGTCGTTCCAATGTTTCATCTGGATAATCTCGACGCCAAACCGTTTTGCCTGCTGGAGTTGGTGCGCATTTAACGTGCGGATGCCCACTTGCACCAGCCGTTGCACAAGCCCCTCCTCCATGATCCGCGCAAACGGACTGGCGTGGGAATGCGGGTTGTTTTCGAAATTTTCGTAGAGGTCAGGATGTGCATCGATATGCAAAATGGAGAAATGACCATGCACCGCATGCAATCCGCGCACAATGGGCGCCGTGACGGAATGATCACCACCCAGCAACAGGAGCTTGGGGTATTGTGCTGCCAGGTTCTTAACCGTTGCGCCGAGGGACTGAAACGCTTCGGGGCTCGGAAGGCTCAGGTCGCCAAGGTCTGTCCATTCGCTATCGCTGCTTAAGTCCCTGCCCGACTCGGCATAGTAGTTTGCAGAGTCCGATCGATACGCTTCCCGGATTTTTGGCGGTGCCAAGGCAGGGCCGCGAAGAAATGAGCTATTCGCGTCATACGGAATTCCGGTAACAGCAACTTTCACACTCATTTGGCAACGGGAAAGGCGGAGATTCGAAGGCGGGCAGCACCCATAGGAATCAGGGTGATGTCGGTGACCGGCTCAGCAGTCTGAACCGGACTAGCTGGAACTTCAGCACAAAGCCCGTATTGATCAATTCCCCACCCGGGGACCAATCGGCCTTTCGATTTGAGTTCGATCGGAACACCGGACTGGGTAAATGGAAAGTTGTCGGCTGGCCAGGGCTTTTTCACCACGGTGAACATCTTGTCAAGCTCATTCAAGTTACCAGCCAACGCGTAGTTCCAAGGCCCGGCCGGAAGAATTTCGAAGGCAGGCCATTTGCTTTGATCGACGTTCTCTTGCCACTTGGAGTCGTATTGCGCCGTGGCCTTGCTGTCGAGTTTCACGTAGTTTTCAGCGATCTTCAGTGAGAACGTGAGCGGACCATAGTTGATGCTTACGCTATTCTTATTCTTTTCCCAGGTGCGAGCCTGAAGCTTCATCGGAACGGTTAGCGTGATCGTGTCGCCGTTCTTCCATGTTCCCTGGATGCGCACATACTGCCCGGCAATCGGTGTAACCGACAGTGGCTTGTTGTTGACTGCTATCGTTGCCTTATCGGCCCAGGCGGGGACGCGGAAATAAAGCGGGAAGGTGCTGGGCTGCGCCAACTCCACCTTCATTTTCACCTGATCCTCAAAGGGGTAATGCGTCTGCGTCGTGATCGTCACCGTAGAATTGGCGCTGACCTTCGCGTTCACCTGGCTCTCGGAATAGAAGACGGCCGCCAGTCCGTTGTCGGGCGTCGCCATCCAGAGGTTTTCGGCATAGTACACCCATCCGCTGGTATGGTTGTGCTGACAGCATCGGCTGCTGAACGGGTTCATCATGAGGTAAGGTCCCGGGTTATCGATGCCGGGGTTGTGATTCTTGCTGTCGCTTGCCACCATGTTAGGCGCTACGAGGTACCGCAGCGACCGGTAGTCGGGCATGAACGCCGCGGGAAACGTATTGAATGCAACATCCTCTGCATTTTCTGCCCAGTAGGTGTCGCCCGTGATACGCATCATGATTTCATCCGACGCCATTTGCTCTACCATCCCGCAGGTCTCTACCGCCTGCCGCGGGTCGATAAATCCTTTGCGGGAATTTTCATCGCCACCCCACATGCCACCGGGCACCTGGCCATAGAATTCGCGAATGGTCTTTTGGTTGTCATAGCTCGCCTGGAGGTCGGCGGGATTCTTGCTTTGCTGGTAATACGTTGCCGGCTCGCGGAAGCACTGGGCGATGTTCACGTTGTGCCAGTTGGGCAGCCATCCGTTGAGCCGCCAATTGGCTGTGTTGCGGTGTACTTTGTTCGCCAGGTCGAGCAGCCACGGCTCGCCGGTTTGGTTGTAAAGCCAGTAGACACTGTAGAGATTGTCTCCGCCACGGCTATTCTCCCAGTAGTCGGTGAGAAAGTCGGTCTCGGGAATGGTCATCTGCCATTTGAAGTAGCGCGTCATGTGCGTGATCACGCGCGGGTCGTTGCTGTATTCATAGTATGACTGCAACACAAACAGCATCAGCATCTGCGCCCAGAGGTCGCGCTTGCCGTTCGATTTGCGGATGACATAAGGTCCAAAGTCGCCGTTGTCGCGCTGGCTGCTGAGTGTGCCGTTGATCCAGATCATCGCTTCGTCGATCATCTTCTTGTCGTTAAGTACATAGCCGATGTTGGCATAACCCTTCAGCCAGTAAGGCATTTCTTCCCAACCCCAGTCGCCGGTGCCGTCTTTGTTGAGCCAGGCATTGTTCTTCTTGGTGAGCCAGGCGCTGATCTCTCCGAGTTGACCGGTCAACCCATCGCGCTGAAGTTCGAGGCTCTTCAACAGCCATCCTCCCGGCTTCACCGCTCCCACCGGCAACTTGACCAAGTGCTGGGCAACGAGTGGTGACTGATTGGTGTGGTAATGTGAATTCAGCTTGTCATTGACAGGTTTTTGAACCACCGAGACATCCCAGGACTGGGCAAACGCAACCTGAACGATCAACACCAGGGCAGCCGATAGCTTGATTCTCATGGTCATTTCGGGTATGGTGAAAGCTACAAAGCCGGGGGTTAAATTCAAACGGAGAATAAATCGACTTTCGCGAACCAGCGCAAATGTGAGTCACCACCGCAAAGACGGAAAGAGGCAAAGAAGCGCAAAGAGTACGGATGATTTCCGATCCAATTGCGTCTTTGCGCCGTTGCGGTGGTTACCATCCCTCCCGTTGATAACCCATCGGGCTAAAAACCAACCCAATCATTTAGAATTTAACAGTACATTTATAAAGACGTGCCCGATCTATGAAATATCCGCAGGTTCAGAACTTTATTAATGGCCAGGCGTCGCCGTCTTCTTCGACCCGGATGCTGAACATTACTTCACCCCTCGATGGCACCTTGCTCTCGAAGGTACCGCTCTCCTCAAAGGCAGATCTCGACGCGGCTGTTGCAGCCGCACAAAAAGCCTTACCCGGCTGGAGCCGAACGCCGATCAAGGAGCGTGTGCAGGTCCTCTTCCGCTACAAGACCCTCCTAGAGAAGAACCTGAAAGAATTGTCTGAGCTTATCCGGGAGGAAAATGGAAAGACCTATGGCGAAGCTGTTGCTGAAATTGAAAAGAGCATTGAGCTGACGGAGTTTGCTACGTCGCTCCCGCAACTTGTCACCGGCGAAGTGCTGGAAGTAAGCAGCGGCGTGGAGTGTCGTACCGAGCATGTGCCCGTAGGGATTGTCGCATCCATTGTCCCTTTCAACTTTCCCGCGATGGTCCCGAACTGGACGATACCCAATGCCATTGCGCTCGGCAACTGTATGATCATCAAGCCATCCGAAAAAGTGCCGCTAACCCTCGGTCGGATCGCCCTGCTGCTGAAAGAGGCTGGCTTGCCCGACGGCGTATTCAACATCGTGCAGGGCGACAAGGAAATGGTGGAAGCCATCTGTGACCACCCGGTCATTGAGGCCGTCTCCTTTGTCGGCTCAACGAAGGTGGCCAAGTTGGTGTACCAGCGGGCCACGCAAAATCTCAAACGGTGCCTCGCATTGGGCGGAGCAAAGAATCACTTGATCGTGCTACCCGATGCCATCCCGGCGATGACCGCACAAAACGTCACCGCTTCCATGAGCGGGTGCGCCGGTCAGCGATGCATGGCGGCTTCGGCGATGGTCGCCGTGGGCCCGGTGGATCACATCATTGAAAAGATCTGTGAAGAGGCCCGGAAAGTCGTTCCCGGCGAGAACCTTGGTGCCGTCATCAACCGCGAGGCCAAGCAACGCATCGAACGATACATCACCGAAGCGGAGCAACAGGGCGCCAGGATCCTGGTTGACGGACGAAATGCTACCGTCAAGGGAAAAGAGGGCGGCACGTACGTTGGCCCGACGGTGATCGATCATGTTCGCCCAGAAATGGCCGTTGCGCGGGAAGAAATTTTTGGACCCGTCATCAGCATCCTTCGGACCCGCACGGTAGATGAAGCTTTGGCCATTGAAAACGCTAATCCGTATGGCAACGCGGCATCCGTATACACGCAAAGTGGCGGCATTGCCCGGTATGTAACCGAACGAGCCAGCGCAGGCATGGTAGGCGTAAATGTCGGGGTACCTGTACCGCGCGAACCATTTTCGTTCGGAGGCTGGAATGAAAGCCGCTTTGGTGCCGGCGATATCACCGGGAAAAGTTCCATCGGCTTTTGGACCAAGCTCAAGAAGACAACAACGAAGTGGAACCCGGAGTCCGGAATCAACTGGATGAGCTGACCAATTTGAAAATTCGATGATTTGAAAATTTGAAAATGGAGATGCAACGGATATGAAAACAGAAACCATTTCGGAGAGTAAATCCATAATTCAAGATAACCTGGACCATACGCTCTTTTCCTGGAGCAAGCAGCGCGGGATTGCGCCGTTGGCGGTGAAGCGGGCAAAAGGTGTCTACCTATACGACTACGACGACAAACGTTACATCGACTTCTCATCGGGGCTGATGAACGTCAACATCGGCCACGGGCATTCACGCGTAACAGATGCCGTGGTTCGTCAGATGGAGGAAGTGAGTTACGTCACGCCGAGTTGCGTTACGAAAGCTCGTGGTGAACTCGGCGCCAAGCTTGCCGAAATCTGTCCGGGAGACCTGAATCGCGCCTTCTATACGGTGTGCGGCGCAACGGCCATTGAGAATGGAATCAAACTCGCACGGCTCTATACCGGTCGCCACAAGATCATCAGCCGGTACCAGTCCTTTCATGGGGCCACGTACGGCGTCATCTCCGCCGGGGGTGATCCGCGCCGTTTGCCCGTTGATGCCCAGCAGGCACCGAACTTTGTGCACATCGATATACCATATCGCTACCGCTGGAACCACAGCGAGGAAAGCATGCTGACAGACTCGCTGGCACAGCTGGAGCGGACCATCGCCTTTGAAGGTCCCCAGAACATTGCCGCCATTCTGCTGGAAGGTGAATCGGGAACATCGGGATGCCTGCAATACCCAAAAGGATACCTGGCCGGCGTACGCAAACTTTGCGACAAGCATGGCATTCTCCTGCTGGTCGATGAGGTCATGAGCGGATTCGGCCGCACCGGCCAGTGGTTTGGTTTTCAGAATCATGGCATAGTGCCCGACCTCGTAGCCATGGCCAAGGGCCTGACAGCAGGCTACCTGCCCTTTGGGTGCCTGATGGTTTCTGAAAAAATTGCCTCGAAGTTCGATGACGTTCCGCTGGCATTGGGACTCACCTACTCGGCGCACCCGGTTTGCTGCGCCGCCGCCCTGGAGGTGATAAAGATCTACGAAGACGAAAACCTCATCGAGAATACCCAAACGATGGGAGCCTACATGGACCAGCAAGCGGCTAAAATGATGCAGAAACATCCGAGTCTTGGCGATTACCGCAACACCGGACTGCTGGGATGCTTCGAACTCGTGAAGAACCGGAAGACAAAGGAACCCATGGCTCCCTTCAACGCCAGGCCCGAGGAGATGGCCGTGATGAATAAAGTCGCCGCCAAAATCAAGGACCTGGGAATGTATACCTTCGTTCGATGGAACTACATCTTCACTGCACCACCGCTGTGCGTGACAAAAGACCAAATCGATGAAGGGCTCGGAATCATCAGCGAAGCCATTCAACTTGCCGATGCAGCCTGCACGAATAATTAATCCCATCTCCTTTGCGCCTTAATTGCGTCTTCGCGAGCTTAGCGTGAACCCCCCACTATGAAGATAAGAATCCACGGAGCCGCCGGCGGCGAAGTAACCGGCTCCGCCTACCACATCCAGACTGATAAATCCGACATCCTCGTTGATGCCGGCATGTTCCAGGGCGGAAGAGAATCGGAAGCAAAAAACAAACTGCCGAAAGGCACACGACCCGACCAGATCGACGCCATCCTCCTTACCCATGGCCACCTTGACCACACTGGCCGTGTGCCGCTGCTGATCAAGTATGGATTCGACGGGCCGATCTACACCACGGAGGAAACGATCGAACTCACCCGCATTATCCTGGAAGACTCTGCCCGACTCCAGGCCGCCGACGCCATGCGTCAGAACAAACGTGCCTGGCGAAAGAAGAAGACAGAACTGGTAGAGCCCCTGTACAGTTCAGCGCATGTAGACTACATGCGGGAACTGACCCAGCCCGTGGATTTCGAAAAACCAATACGGGTCACCGAAGACATCACTGCCCGGTGGGTCGAGGCCGGGCACATGCTGGGGTCTGGCAGTATCGAGCTGACCGTCACGGAAGGGCGCAAAAAGAAAGTCGTCGTCTTCTCCGGAGACCTGGGGCCGCTGTCGTTGCCGTTGCTTCGGCCCTTTAAGAAACTGAATCGGGCTGATCTCGTATTCCTCGAATCCACCTACGGTGACCGCAACCACAAACCGTACGCGGATACCCTGGAGGAATTCAAGGCGATCGTTAAGAAAGCGTACAAAGCCAAAGGCAAGATGCTTGTTCCCACTTTCGCCATCGGCAGGGCCCAACAGATTGTCTATCACCTGGCGGAAATGTTCTATCGAAAGGAAGTGCCGCAGTTCCCCGTCTACCTCGACAGCCCCATGGGCCTGGAGGCTTTTGATGTCTACAAGAACCACCAGGACGTCCTTGATGATGAATACCACGCGCTGAAAAAGCGCGGGGTGTTTCCGCTTACGCGGAAGACGTTTGTCCCCAGCCCTTCCGCCGCAACGTCAAAAGCGCTTAACGAAGTAGACGGCCCTTGTATGATTCTCGCGGGCGCCGGGATGTGCAACGGCGGCAGAATTCTTCATCACCTGTACCATAATGTAGAAAACCCCAATGCGCATGTGATCATCGTGGGGTACCAGTCACAAGGCTCCCTGGGCCGAAAACTGGTTGACCGGATGCCGGAGGTATCGATCTTCGGAGACATCAAGAGGGTAAACGCGCAGGTACATACCCTGGGCGGGTTCAGCGCCCACGCCGGACAAACCGATCTGCTGGACTGGTTTTCGTCGCTTGCGCCCGCCAAACCCAGGCTTGTACTCACCCACGGTGAAGATGGCCCTCGAAAGGCCCTGGCGGAGGAAATCAAGAAAAAACACCGGATTTCTGCTGTCTTACCGCGAATTGGTGACGTGATAGAATTGTAACTTCACGGCCTGAACATCAGGCCCATGAAGCACATTCTAACCACACTACTTCTTCTTTCGGCGTTCACGTTGTCGGCCCAGTGGCCACGTGACATCACCACGAAAAGTGGCGCCGTAGTATCAGTCTATCAGCCTCAGCCGGAGTCCCTCAAGGGCGACAAACTCGATGGGCGCTGCGCCTTTTCGGCAGTCGAAAAACCGGGAGCTGAACCCGTCTTTGGCGTCTTTTGGTTCCAGGCAACTATCGCCACGGACCGTGACACCCGGGTGGTGACCCTGGAAAGTATCAAGGTAAATGACATCAAGTTGCCAGGCGTTGGTGATGAACAGGTCATCCTCCGGCTGCGACAGCTGCTGGAAGTAGAGATCCCCACCTGGCAACTCCGTGGTTCACTCGATGAACTCAGTGCCACCATCGAACAGGAACAGGCGATCGCCAGCGAGAACCTCAAAAACGACCCGCCACATATCCATTACGCCAGTCAGCCAACCACCCTCGTATTGATGGATGGTGAGCCCAAACTTCAGGATGACAAAGACCTGAAGATGAAGCGCGTCATCAACACACCCTTTCTCATTGTGCAAGCCAAGGAAGACAATCGCTACTACCTCAATGGCGGCACGAACTGG
>JAYRXB010000229.1:0-2451 GCA_041917735.1 Cyclobacteriaceae bacterium | reverse complement strand
CAGCGATCGCCTGGCGGAAGTCCGGTTTATAGGAAATGGTAAACTCAGGAATGTGCTTCTGGATGGTTGCGGCCACCTGGGCCGGGCAGAAACTCATGGCCGAAACGTTGTAACTCTTCCTTACCTTCACTTTCTCCGCTGGCGCTTCCATCAGGTCGATGGTGGCCTTTACCGCGTCGTCCATGTACATCATCGGCAAGTAGGTGTCCGGCGCCAGGAAGCACTCAAAGTGTTTTTCGGCCAAGGCCTTGAAATAGATGTCTACCGCATAGTCGGTCGTGCCTCCGCCGGGGGCGGTTTTCCATCCGATGAGTCCCGGGTAGCGCAGGCTGCGGACGTCGACACCGTAACGGCGGAAATAGTATTCACACCAGAGTTCGCCCGCAAGCTTCGTGATGCCATACACGGTGGTAGGGTCCATGATGGTGTCTTGTGGCGTGTTGTGCTTGGGCGTGGTGGGCCCGAACGCGGCGATGGAACTTGGCCAATACACTTTGTGCAGCTTGAGTTCCTGGGCAGCCTCCAGGACAAAGAGCAAACTTTCCATGTTTAGTTTCCAGGCCCAGCGCGGATCTTTTTCTCCGGTGGCGGATAGTAAGGCTGCCAGGTGGTATACCTGGGTAACTTGATTTTTCTTGAGAAGGTCGAACAGCTTGTCGCGTTGCATGACATCAAACTTCTCATAGCGGCCCTCCTGCAAGATTCCTACCGGGTCCTTGATGTCGGAAGCAATAACGTTGTCCTTTCCGTAGATTCTCCACAAGCCCTGGGTTAGTTCACTTCCGAGCTGGCCCCCGGCGCCAATGAGAAGGATGGTGGTTTTTTTCATTCGCAGTCGTGCGTTGGAACAAGTGATTCGAACGAGCCGAAAGTTATCAAAATTTCACATTCTGGCCTGTCACCGCTAGATTTGCAGTGTTCCAACCTCACTGCCATGTACACCAAGCTCAAGCCTGTACTCGAAAAAGAACTCCAAAGTATCCGCGATGCCGGCCTTTACAAGAAGGAGCGCATCATTGTTACACCGCAGGGTGCCGACATCCGGACATCCGACGGACGTGAAGTGATAAACTTCTGTGCCAACAACTACCTGGGATTGTCTTCCCACCCCCGTGTGATCGCGGCGGCGAAGAAGTCAATCGATACCCATGGCTTTGGAATGTCCAGCGTGCGGTTCATCTGCGGCACGCAGGATATTCACAAGGAGCTGGAGTTGAAGATTTCAAGCTTCCTCGGGATGGAAGATACCATCCTGTATGCGGCCGCCTTTGATGCCAACGGGGGTGTCTTCGAGCCTTTGCTGGGCGCAGAAGACGCCATCATTTCCGATGAGTTGAATCACGCCTCTATCATTGACGGTGTCCGCCTTTGTAAAGCCATGCGTTACCGCTACAAGCACAACGACATGGACGACCTGAAGAAACAGCTCGATGATGCCAAGGCGGCCGGCGCGAAGCAAATCATGATTGTAACCGACGGAGCGTTTTCCATGGACGGCACCATTGCCCGACTGGATCTCATCTGCGACCTGGCTGATCGTTATGAAGCACTGGTCATGACGGACGAGTGTCATTCCACCGGCTTTATCGGAAAGACGGGCCGTGGTGTTCCGGAGTATCGCGGTGTGATGGGAAGGGTGGACATCATCACCGGCACCCTGGGTAAAGCACTGGGTGGCGCTTCCGGCGGATTTACGGCTGGCCGCAAGGAAATCATCGAATTGTTGCGGCAGCGCTCCAGGCCGTACCTCTTCTCCAATACGTTGGCGCCATCCATCACCGGCGCATCGATTGAGGTATTCAACATGCTTTCAGAGACCATGGCGCTGCGCGACAAACTGGAGCAGAACACGAAATATTTCCGCGCCGAAATGACGAAGGCGGGCTTTGACATCAAACCGGGAGAACACCCGATCGTCCCGATCATGCTCTATGAAGCGCCCCTTGCGCAGCAGTTTGCGGAGCAGCTGCTCGACAAGGGCATTTATGTCATTGGTTTCTTTTTCCCGGTGGTTGCCAAGGGACAGGCGCGGATTCGCGTGCAACTGTCGGCGGCCCATGAGCGCCACCACCTGGACAAAGCCATCCAGGCGTTCACGGAAGTTGGCAAGAAGCTGGGCGTTTTAAAGTAATCAACGGGCCTTTCGGCGCAAGCGGTCCGTGACGCTGTCATCGCTGCTTAGCCCAAACACGGGGTCTTCCTGTTGTTCCGGGAGAAAGTAGATGCGGCCCTTCTTTCCACGAAGCTTCAGCTTGTACGCGTTGACCATCGGCAGCGGACGAATCCACTTGACCTCCGGCCATTCGTAATGCGTGGTCTGACCATCTTCCATCACCGTGATGCGATTCTTGCCGACGGCAACCCGCTTGAGGCGGGGAGCAATAAGGATATGGAGTGCGAGCATCACCATTCCCAGGCTGAAGAACAGCAGGGCGGCGGCTTTGCTTTTGT
>JAYRXB010000228.1:0-1813 GCA_041917735.1 Cyclobacteriaceae bacterium | reverse complement strand
TGAGTATACCATAGATCGCTCCCGAAGCACCAAGCATGATGCCGACGTTGTTGGGAAAAAGGAAGTAATTGACCGCCGCATAGAGTATCCCTGCGCCCATGCCGGTGATGACATAGAAAAGCAGGAACTTCTTATCTCCCCAATAGTGCTCCAGAATCGGCGCGAAGGACGCCAGGGCCAGCATGTTGAAAAAAATGTGGCCAAAGCCGCCATGCGCAAACATGTAGGTGAAGAACTGGTAGGGAGCAAATCCCTCGGTACCCAGCGGCCAAAGCGACACCAGGGCGGTAAAGTAATCGCCCATCACCTGCTGCAGCAGAAAGACGACCACGTTGATGATAATGAGGTTGCGGACGAGCGGGGTGAAATTGAACATCAGCTTCGGAAGTGGGTTTCGATCTTAGACGTTTCAAAAATAAAAAATGTTGTACTGCCCTCGGGGGAATAGTTCGGATTGTGGCAGTTGAAGAGCCTCTCCACCAACGATTCCATCTCCGCCTGGGCCAATGCCTGGCCGCGCCGCACAGCCGTCCGCTTCGCCAGCGACCGGGCCAGGTTGTCCTGCAGTGGAACCGAAAGTGCGGCCTGGTTCTGCTTGAACTGCTCCAGCAAGCCTTCCATCAGTTCCTTCTCGTTGCGTCCGGAAGCCTCCGCCGGCAGACCCGTCACCACGATCGTATTCTTGCCGAACACATCAAACTGAAATCCGAGTGCCTTGATCTCTTGCTCCATTTCCATCACCAGGGTGAAGTCGGCCGTCCCCAGGCTTACCGTCTGCGGAAACAAACTTTGCATGCTGGAGGCCGACTTATCCCTCAGCTTCTTTTGAAAACTCTCATAGAGGACGCGCTCCGATGCAGCCACGGGGTCCACAATCATAACGCCGTTTTTCGCCGGGCGCACCAGGTGCCCGGATGCCAACTGAAACACCGGCGACTTTGCCGGCGATGCGGGTTGGCCCTGGACGACGGCCTGCTCCTGGCTGAACAACGCCGACTGCGCTGGTCGCTCTTCTTCAAACAATTTCTCCCACTGACTCAGGTTGGCCCGCTGCAAGCCGGAGCCGAGCTGTTCGTCCAGGTATTGTTCGCGGCTCAGCGACTGGCTGCGTGCCACTTTGCTGACCAGGTTGATGTCTGCGGAATAATCCAGGGTGGGTGTCAGGTTATGGGCTCCCAATGCCTGACGGACCGCCGCCCGAACGACGGCGTAAACGGCACGCTCATCGTCGAATTTGATCTCCGTCTTCGTCGGGTGCACATTGACATCGACGTGCTTCGGGTCGATCGACAGGAAGAGAACATAAAACGGAAAACTTCCTTCGGCCAGCAGGCCCTCATACGCGCTGACCACCGCATGGTTCAGGTAGTTGTTCCGGATGAACCGATCATTGACGAAGAGAAACTGCTCACCCCTGGTTTTCTTGGCAGACTCCGGCTTGCCAATAAATCCATCGACGGACACAAGGTCGGTCTCCTCGCTGCAGGGCGCCAACTGCGTCTGGTAGGACTTTCCAAACAACCCAACGGCGCGCTGGGCCAGGTTGCCGGGCTCCAGGTCATAGAGGGCTTCATCGCCATAGACGAGTGAAAAGGAAAGCCCGGGATGTGCCAGCGCGATCCGCTGAAACTCCTCCACAATGTGGCGCATCTCCACAGGATTCGATTTCAGGAAGTTCCTGCGTGCCGGAATGTTATAGAAAAGGTTCTTGACGGCAATGGACGTTCCTTTTTCGGTGGCCACCGGTTCCTGCCGTTTTACTTCAGATCCTTCCACCACCAGGAGCGTACCCAACTCCCGATCGGGGAGCCGG
>JAYRXB010000227.1:0-3939 GCA_041917735.1 Cyclobacteriaceae bacterium | reverse complement strand
TTTTTATAGATTGCGTCCGTATTCGCCACTACGAATGATTAAGTATACCCATCAGTACCTGGTCAAACTGGAAGAGATGCTGGCCGAGTCCGACTATTTTCTTCGCTACGAGAAGGGAAATTTCAAGTCTGGCTATTGCCTGCTGCGTGACCAGAAGATCATGATCGTCAATAAGTTCTTCACCACCGAGGGAAAAATCAACGTCCTGCTGGAAATCCTGAGAAACGTGGCCCTCGACACCTCGCGCTTCAGTGAAAAGAGCAAGAAACTGTACGAAGAACTCCAACAGGAAGAAGTGAGTTCAAATTCTTGAAAATTACCCTCCTCGGCACCGGCACCTCCCAGGGTGTACCCGTTATCGGGTGCGGGTGCGAGGTTTGTCGTTCGCTCGACTTCCGCGACAAGCGCCTTCGTACCTCCGTCCATGTTGCGGTGGGTAACCAGAGCCTGGTCATCGACACTGGCCCGGACTTTCGGCAGCAAATGCTTCGGGAAGATGTCCGAAGGCTTGATGCGGTAATTTTTACGCACAGTCACAAAGACCACACGGCGGGCCTCGACGATGTTCGGGCATACAACTTCCTCCAGAAGATGGATATGCCGATTTATGCGCAAGCGTATGTGCTGAAGCAACTGGCAACCGAGTACGCCTACGCGTTTGAGCCCCACCGGTATCCGGGAATTCCGCAGCTTCAATTGCACCCGATTACCGACGAGCCGTTCCGGATCGGTGATACAACCATCACACCGCTTCCCGTCATGCACCTCAACATGCCCGTGTTCGGTTTCCGGATCAGCAACTTCAGTTACATCACGGATGCCAATGCTATTCCGGCTGCTACCCTGGAACGCCTGAAAGGAACAAAGGTGCTGGTGCTGAATGCCCTTCAACGGGAAAAGCACGTATCCCACTTCAACCTGGAAGAAGCACTGCGGATGGCCGCGATCATCGGCGCCGAAAGCACCTACCTCACACACGTCAGTCACAAGATGGGCTTCTACAAGGATGTCGAAAAGGAACTACCGTCGGGTGTCACGCTCGGTTACGATGGAATGACGATCAATCTTTAGCCGGGGTCGTGCACAACAACTTCTACTTTCTCCGGCAGCTGGCCCTTTTGCTGGATGCCCGGCTTAGGGGCTTTACCCTCGTATCCTGTTTCAGCCAGGACAAGGATGAACTCGTGCTTGAATTCAACAACGGCACAACGTCTTTCTTTATCAAGGCAAGTCTTCGTCCCGAATTGCAATGCCTTTCCTTCCCCAGCACCTTTCACCGGGCACGCAAGAACAGCATCGATTTGTTCCCGGAGATTCTCATGACCACAGTGGCCGGTGTCCGGTCGTTTGCCAACGAGCGAACCCTGGGGCTTGATCTCAGCGGCGGGCACTTGCTGTTGTTCAAGATGCACGGGAAGCAAAGCAACGTACTCCTGGCGCACGACGACCAGGTTACCGGGGTTTTCCGTCACAATTTTCCAGCCGACCGCAACCTTCGCCCATCGCAACTCGCGCGCACCATTGACTGGGATACACAAGACCTGCCCAACGAACCCGAACACTGGGAAAAACGATTCTTCACCTTCGGCAAGCCGGTATGGACCTACCTCAACAGCCTGGGCTTTGCAGACAAGTCGGTTAGCGAGAAAGCACGCCTGGTAGCTGATGTAACGTCACTGCTCGAAAGACCTACCTACTACCTGATTGAATCTGAAACGTCACCCCGGTTGAGTTTGGTGCCCGGGACTGGAGCCGTAAAGGAGTTCACGGATCCCTTGGAAGCCGCCAATTCATTCTTTCAGCACTTCCATGCCCAGTTTTCACTCAACCAGGAGAAAGCAACCGTACTGTCTGCATTGCGCGGCCGGGTGAGGCAATGCCAAACCTATATCGATAATACGCGCCAGCGACTTTCTGAATTGTCGGAGGACGCTCACTATACTGCCTGGGCAGACCTGATCATGGCTAACCTCCACCGGATTTCGCCAGGTTCCACCGAGGCGCTGTTGGATGACTTTCATGCGGCCGGAAAGCAAGTGCGCGTAAAACTCCGCCGGGAGTTAAGCCCGCAGAAGAATGCCGAAGTCTATTACCGAAAGGCCAAGAACCAGTCCATTGAGCGCAATAACCTTCTCCAGTCATTGGCTCGGAAGGAGGCTGAACTGTCTGCTTTGATTCAGCAAGAGAAGGAAGCATCGACCAGTACCGATCGGGCTGCCTTGGCCACTGCTGCCAGGCATCTCAACGCGAAGGCAAAAGAAAAGGAAAAACGCGAGTCGTTGCCGTACCGGTCTTACCTGTATGCGGGCTTCACGATTCTTGTTGGCAAGCACGCTGCGGGCAACGATGAACTCACCCTGCGCCACACGTACAAGGAAGACCTGTGGCTTCACGCACGCGATGTGGCCGGTTCACATGTGGTCATCAAACACCAGGCTGGCAAAACGATTCCAAAGGAAGTGATCGAGCGAGCCGCAGCGCTGGCCGCGTGGTACTCCCGGAGGAAGACCGAGTCGCTGTGCCCGGTGAGTGTGACCCTGGCAAAGTATGTGCGCAAGCGGAAAGGCGACCCTCCGGGCACGGTGGTGCTTCAGCAAGAAAAAGTAGTGATGGTGCCTCCGATGGCCCCTACGGAACTCACCGTTCTCCCCTAGCTCACCATGTGCACCTTCAGCATGTTGGTGCGGTTGCGCTCGTGAATGGGCATGGACGCCAGGATGATGAATACATCCCCCGACTTCACATGTCCGTCCCGTTTGAGGATCGCTTCCACGTCGGCAATGGTCTCGTCGGTGGAGTTTTGCTTCTCGTAATAGTAGGCGCGGGTGGCCCACACCAGGTTCATGGTATGGAGGATACCCTTGTTGCTGGTGAAGACAAAAATGTTGGTGTTCGGCCGGTGCGACGATGACTTGAGGGCCGAGTAGCCGCTGGCTGTCATGCCTACGATCGCTTTGGCGTTGATCTCTTTGGCCAGTTTGCACACCGCCAGCACGAGGCTGTCGTTGACAAAAATCGGCGAATGCGTATCGACCTCGCGGAAGCGGTAGTATACGTTGGCCTGCTTCTCCACCGAGTTGATGGTGCGCACCATGCTTCGGATTACTTCGATCGGGTATCGGCCGGCTGCAGTCTCTGCACTGAGCATGAGCGCGTCGGCACCATCCATCACCGCGTTGGCCACGTCGTTGGTTTCCGCCCGCGTGGGTCGCGGATTCTCAATCATGCTTTCCATCATCTGGGTAGCCACGATCACAGGCTTTGCGAGGCGGTTGCACTTCTCCACCAGCATCTTCTGCACCATCGGCACTTCTTCCAGCCAGATCTCTACACCGAGGTCGCCGCGGGCCACCATGACTCCGTCGGTGGCGCCGAGTACGGCGTCGATATTTTCGAGGGCCTCCGGCTTCTCGATCTTGGCGATGATCTTGGTTGGCGCCTTGTGTTCGTCGATGATGGCACGCAGGATATCAATGTCTTTGGCTTTGCGAACAAAGCTCAGGGCTACCCAGTCGATGCGGTTGCGCAAACCGAATTCAAGGTCTTCACGGTCCTTGTCGGTAAGCGACGGTGCGGTGACCCTGGAATAGGGCAGGTTAATCCCTTTGCGTGACTTCAGCGGTCCGCCGTATACCACTTCACACACCACATCGATATCGCGAACCTCGGTAACTTTCAGTTCGATCTTGCCATCGTCGATGAGCACCATGTCGCCGACCTTCACATCGTGGGGAAGGTTTTTGTAGCTGGTGCTGACGATCTCGTGGTCGCCCAGCAGTTCGCGTGTGGTGATGATCAGGGATGAGCGTGGCTGGAGAACGGTTCCTTCCTTGACTTCGTTGACCCGGATTTTCGGTCCCTGCAGATCCTGGAGCAGTGCGATGTGCGTGCCCAACTCCGCATTGATCTCCCGAACAAAGTCGATTACTTTCTGGTGAT
>JAYRXB010000226.1:0-14706 GCA_041917735.1 Cyclobacteriaceae bacterium | reverse complement strand
CGTTGAAGGCAATAATTTTTCAATCCAAGCCCGCTCGCTGATCCTGGCTATACCACCCGTAGTCGTGCGCGACATCCGGTTTGAGCCTGCTTTACCTTTATTAAAGACACAGGCCCTCGACAAGATCTCCATGGGTATTGTTGGCAAAGTGATGGGCGTTTACGCCACACCTTTTTGGCGCTCCGAAGGGTACAGTGGTCAGGTCGTGGCTGACGAGCATAGCCCCTTCCAAACCCTGTTTGATTCCTCACCGGCCGATGGTGGTTACGGCGTCTTGCTTGCCTTTTGTATCGCCAACAGGGCCCGCGACTTCTTCGCGAAAACCGAGTCCGAACGCCAAGCCATCGCCTTGGAATGGTTTGGCCGGTACTTCGGCGAGAAAGCGCGAATGCCCTTAAAGTACATTGATTACAGTTGGGCTACAGATGCCTGGTCACGAGGCTGTTATGCTGGCATTTATCCCACGGGTGCATGGACCAGTTTCCAGGGTGTCCTGGCCCAGCCCACCGGACCCATCCATTGGGCAGGCACGGAAACATCAGATGTTTGGTACGGCTACATTGAAGGCGCCGTCCGCGCTGGCGAGCGGGCCGCCCGGGAAGTCATTCAGCGTCTGCCATGAAGAAGGTCGCCTTCGTTGTTGTAGCAATCCTTGGCCTGTGGTGCGCCTGGTCGTGGATCGGCAGGGCCTATGATCACCTTCCCCTTTCCGACAGCCGGGCTAGCCTGCAACAGTTCGGCACAGACTCCTTGTGTGGACGAAATATCGTCGGCATACAGCCATACATGGTTCCTTCCGACTACCTCTCGGAAGAGCGGTTTCATCAAAAGCTTCAAGCCTATTTCCTTCAGGCGCGAGACGCCGGGTATTTCAGGGAGCGTACCGTCGTTGTGCTCCCCGAATACGTGGGTACGTGGTTGGTGATTGCCGGGGAAAAGGCAGCGGTGGCTGAAGCGCACACCGTCACCGGGGCGATGGCCCTGATGGTGGCCAGCAACCCGTTGCGCACCCTTCGCTCAGTCTTCCGCCATCAGGACGAAACGGACCGGGTCGCTGCGGCCATCTTTCGGATGCAGTCGGCACACATGGTGCAGGTCTATCAGCAGGTCTTTGCACGCCTCGCCCGCGACTTTGGTGTCACCATCAATGCTGGCAGCATCGTTCTTCCCGGGCCGCACGTAACGGGTGGAAAGATCGAGGTCGACGCCTCGGCGCCGCTTTACAACACCACCTTTATCTTCCATCCAACCGGTGCTGTTGATTCCGCGCATGTGCGGAAATCCTTTCCCATCACTACAGAAGCTCCCTTCATCCGGGCGTCGCCCCTTGACGCGCTTCCGGTCTTTGAACTACCAATCGGCAAAACCTGCCTGCTGGTTTGTGCTGACTCCTGGTATCCGGAGTCCTATGCCCGCGTGAATGCGTTGGGCGCTGAAATCATCCTGGTCAATTCCTACCTCGCCGGGAATGAAGCCATGCGAGCGCCGTGGCAGGGATACAACGGAGCACCCATGCCTTCGGATGTGGATCCGTCGCATGTGGGGACCTTCACGGAACAAGACGCGTGGATCGCGCACGCCCTGCCCGGCCGAATCAAGTCTACGGGAGCGCGCATCGGCGTCAACGTTTTTCTCCGGGGCCAGCTGTGGGACCTGGGTACCGACGGGCAGCCCTTCTTTGTCAAGGACGGCGTGCTTCTTCCCACCGCAGCCGCGGAGACCGCCGGCATTTGGAACCTTTGCTTCTGACCCATGTGCGACACGTTCATAGCGCTTCCCTCAGTAACCCGCGATCGTCACACGATCCTCGGAAAGAACTCCGACCGCGAACCCGATGAGGCCCAAGCCATCGTCCAGGTATTGCGTAGCCGTCACCCGGAGGGGCAGCGCGTAGCCTGCACGTACATTAACATCCCGCAGGTCCAGGAGACGAACGCCTGCATCCTGTCGAAACCGTTTCACATGTGGGGAGCCGAGATGGGCGTCAACGAATGGGGCGTGGCCATCGGCAATGAGGCCGTCTTCACACGCATCCGTCACCGGAAAAAGAACGATGGGCTTACGGGCATGGACTTGCTTCGACTGGCCCTGGAGCGCAGTCGAACCGCCGACGAAGCGGTCGATGTCATTACACGCCTGCTGGAAGAATTTGGACAGGATGCCTGTGGTGGTTATCGCAACAGGAATTTCTACTACGACAACAGTTTCATGGTGGCTGATCCGACATCGGCCTGGATCCTGGAGACTGCGGGGCGGGCCTGGGTCGCCCAGCCCGTCACCGGTATGGGCAGTATTTCCAATCGGCTCACCCTGTCGGCCGGAGCGCGGATGAGCCCAGATGCTTCCGCCGTCGCCCGGGCCCACGGGTGGTGGGATGGTCGGTCACCGTTTGATTTTGCCCGTGCCTACTCGGATTGGTTTTACACATGGATGGGTCGCGGCATGCAGCGGCAGGTGTGCACGTTGAAGGCCTGCACCGCACAACAGGGGCTGATCACCGCCGCCAGTGCCCAACGGATACTCCAGACACACAACCTCGACGATGCTGACTTTACACCTCGCAAGGCCACGACCGGCTCCATCTGCATGCACCGCACGAGCCTGCTCAACCCCAGTGACACCACAGGAAGCATGGTGGTGGAACTTCGCCCGCAAGGACCGCACACAGTGTGGCTCACCGGAACCTCCCACCCCTGCCTCTCCGTCTACATCCCCTTCTTTCTGAACACCGGAACCCTGGACTTGGTTGGGCAACCGGGGGCCAACCCGGACGGGTCGTTGTGGTGGCGGGCGAAGCGCCTGCACGACTGGATCTCCCGCGACTTCCGACGGCGAAAGGCAGCACTGGAGCCCGAACGCCAGGCCCTTCAGCAGTCCTTCTGCACCCTCGAGCAGCAACTGATTTCCGGCAAACCCACGGCCGCTCAACTGGAGGAATTCAGCAAAAATTGTCTTAAACAACTGCTTGACGCATTGCAAAGTTGGGCTTCTGGCATTAAAGTTGAAGTGTGAAAGGCGTGGGAAGGTTTGTATTTGTTGTGCTGAGTTTGACCCTGCTCCTCCGGCCGGCGTTCGCGCAGGTTGATGAGATCAAGTCGGAGTCTGCCAAGGCCTCGCGGAAGCGGTCTACCGACAGTGGTTCTTCGTCCAGCGGCGGCGATGGCTTTTTCCGTACGGTCCTGTTCTTCATCCCCGAGTGGCAGAAGTACAAGTTGCACCCCGACAACCGCCTTCGCTACCCCAGCATGGTTTCCCTCGATCTCTATGCCCAGGGTGGCTACAAGGACAACGCCTTTATGCTCTGGCCTCGTGTCCGCGGCAACTGGGGTCTTTTCTCCACCGATTTTCGCGCCAGTTACCTCTTTGAAAAGGACGATGCCGGAGGATATAAGCAGTTGCACACCAACGACTGGCAGGTGCTTCAGCTCAACATTACCACCAGCAGGCTCCTCACCTTCCGGGTCGGCTTGGGTGCGATGACGGAAGCATTCGGCGACTTCAACCAGTACACGGAGTTCACGGCCGGTTTTGCCATCCATGCCCCCGACCAATCGAACGTCTTCCTCGCCGAGTACCGGGATGCCTACCGATCAGGACTGGATGTCAAGGCGCGGATAGAATTCAGCGCACAATACCAGCACCAGGTCTTTAGCACCGGCTTGCTCAAAGGCTATTTTACGGTGGGAGCCGTTTACCAGAAGCACTACGGCACGATCGACTTCTGGGGCGTGCAGGCCGGGCTGCTGTTCCGGGTATTTCGGTCCAACGAATAGGCTCAGTCCGCCGGGAACAATGACTTGTCAATACCCGGGATGACGTGCAGGGCATTTCTGAAGTACACCTTCTTCAACACCGAGTCGGGCAAGGCCAGGCCGTACATCTTCCAATGGGCGTGGTATTTCCGGTAGTAGTCAAAGTACTCATCGTCGGTTTCCAGCACACGAAAGTAGGTGTAGTATTCCTTTACGTCGTACGCGTCCTTTCCCATCATGACGCGGTCCTGGTAGCGAATCAGCCACTGCCGTGCAAAGCGTGGCTGCCTGCCTAACTCGGCGAGCACGGCGCCCAACTCCGTGTATACGTTGGGCATTTCATCAAGCAGTTTGCCCCATCGTTCCAGGTCATTTCCAAACCAGCCGAGGTGGGCATTGATGAATTTCGTTTCGGGATGCTTTCGGAAGACGTTGTGCTGCTCGGCCATGACCTGCTCAAAGGAAGGATAGTTGTCCGGAGACCGGTAGCGGCCGGGGTGCTGTTTGAGTTCCAGCCACCGCTCGTTGTACTTGTCCCGGGGGTTCCAGAATGAAACCGGTTCGCCAGAGTGAATCAGGACAGGGATGCCCAGTTCACCACATTTGGTCCACACAGGATCCAGCCGGGGGTCGTCGATGGCGATGCGGTTCCCGGCGTTGTCGGTCTCGGTCAGTCCCAGCGTCTTGTACACTTTCAGGCCACGCACGCCCTGCTTCACCCCTTCTTCCATCATCTTCAGTGTCTCTTCCGGCCAACCTGCGTCATCGAGTTTTTCGAAGTCAATGTTCAGGAAGAGGATGAAGCGATTGGGGTGGCTGTCTTTCACATTGTCCAGCGACCATTCGAGGTACTTTCCCCGAAAGCCGCTGAGGTTTACCATGACCGCCATGTTGAGCGAGTCCATTTCCCCGACAAGCTTGTCGAGGTCCTGGACCGGCATGGTGAATTGATGGTTGTGAACGTCGATGAACGGGTACTTGGACCGGGTGAGCTTCGTTTCCGGCACCTTCAGCGTAGAGACTGGACTATAGTCTTCTACATCCATCACATTGAGGCGGTACTGAACCAGTCCAATCGCCCAATAGACGACGCCGATGAAGGCCAGCACACCGATGGGCAGAAGGATCCACTTCCGCTTCGAAAAGGTCATGCAGGCAGAAGATTAACGAACGCCGATCGGAACACGAAGGAGCGTCAAGTCCCAGGCCATGTTCATGTTGACGCCAGCGGAGTCAGATTCAAAGCTGATGGTAAACATCTCCGCTTCAGCCAGTAACGGTTCCACCGGGATATCCACAGTCAGGACATCCAGGCTGTGATCCGGCTCCATGGCCGCTGAGAACCGGACACCAAGTTCGCTGTTGAGGATGATCTTGAAAGCCTCGGCGCCCGGAACGGCGTACATGCGATAGCTTCCCGCATTCACCGGCTGGCCGGCGAAGGTGACGTCCTTGTTGAATGTGATTTCCGTGGCCGCGTTGGCACCCAGTCTCCAGTACTTTCCAAACGGCTGCAGCGCGCCGGCCGACTCTTCACCAAAAATCAAACGCCCACGCTTTGACGGCTGGCTGTAGGAAACGGTGATTTGGAGGCCGCCGCTGTCCACGGATGCCGTGGTGGGCGGGCTCTTCACCGGTGCGAAAAACACGCCGTATACGACCCATACGACGAAGAGGCCCAGCGCAATGGCGACGCCCATGAATATCTTCTTCTTCATGCTGAATAAGGATTTGGTCACGCAATATAAGACTTTACGTTCACCGCGGGCAGCACGTTCTCGTATTCGCGGGGGTTCGAAAGACTGTGCGACTACAGGATGGACTCGCCATTGAGGTCTGTGGTCAGCACCTCGCTCATGTAATCGAAGAAGGGACGGATGGCCCGGAACGTCTTGTCCACGTTCGCGAGGAACCCGGGATCAGTTACTTCCTTGTCCGTAAACGCATGCTCAAACCAGAATTGCTTGTAGCGCAGCAAGTCAATGGCCGGGTGATCTTTGGGGAAGCCCTGCGGCGCAGTCTTCACCTGGTCGCCTTGCATGGATCCAAAGTGCGCCACCAACTTCCTGGCTTTGAGCATCCGGCGCCACGCAGCATAGTTCGACAGGATATCCATCCGGATGCGCTTGAGGTCGGCCGGGTCGGGATACGCGAATCCGCACCCTACCCGGGAGGCGCCTGGCTTGATCCAGAGGTAGTATCCACCGCGCAGGGCCGGTTTGCGCCGCTTCAGGTGGCCGGCAAAGCGGGGGTTGTACGGTGTCTTGTCGTCCGAAAAACGCACATCGTTGTAGATGCGATACAGGGCCTTCTTGCCGGACGGCGTTTCAATATCATCGTGCGTATTCATGAGGCCGATGAGCGCATCGAAGAACTCCTGGGCGTTGGCCTGGGCTCGGACGTAGCCATCCTTGTGCGCCTGGAACCAGTCGCGGTGGTTGTTTTTTGAAAGCTCCTTCAGGAACGTCAAGGTGGACTTCTCCAACTGACTGTGTCGGCGGGTCATGTGGCTTGCGTGGGTTCCGGCTTCTTCACCGTTTCCGGTGTTGCTTTTTCCGCCGGCAGTTTCTCTCCGATCGTCGACTTGTGGATGCCGAATAGCCGGTAGGCCAGCAGCTTGCCGGCATTGCCGAGCTCCGCTTCTTCCACCAGCAGCGTACCCGTTTGAAGGACGCGCATATCCGTTTCCACGCGGTAGTCAATGGTCAGGGCATTGCCCTTCCGGCCAAACGCCAGCGACACCTGCGGTGCGTCGGCGTCGCCATTCAGGCGCAGGCGGCAGTCTTCCAGGTCCGCGAGCACGTCACCCGCTACACCCTCGTCGCCGGTCACCCGCAACCGGAAGGACATGGTGTGCTCCGAGAAGGGCACAAGCTGGGGATACAGCAGGTACATCTGCCGGATGTATCGCTCACCCTCGCTCCCGCCGGTGGCTTCGGCGAGGGCCTCGTAGGTGCGGGCCATGAGCAAGGTCTGGTACGGATCTTCACGGTCCGGGTCGCGGAGCACCTGGTTGAACCACG
Source organism: Cyclobacteriaceae bacterium (assembly GCA_041917735.1). Taxonomy (GTDB): domain Bacteria; phylum Bacteroidota; class Bacteroidia; order Cytophagales; family Cyclobacteriaceae; genus ELB16-189. Next base: position 7,931 of record JAYRXB010000226.1, on the reverse strand, counting down.
CGATGGCTTCGGTCTCCTTTCCTTCGGCGAGGTAAAGCTTGCCGAGGAAGTAACGGAAATATTTCTTCAGTCGTGGACGCTTGTCTGTTTTCAGGAGCTTCTCGTAGACGTCGATGAAGTACTCGTTTCCAAATCCGTCGATCACCGCCCACACTTCGTCAAAGGTGATCAGGTTCTCAGGCGAGAACACGGAATAAATCACCTGCTCGCGCTCCGGGTTGGCGGCCACCAGCGACGCCAGCACCATTTTGTGATGCCGGATTTCCAGCGTGTACTTCACCCACCGGTACCAGTTAACCGGGTTGAGCCAGAAATACCATTCCTGGTGCTCAAACCAGTACTCCTTCTTGAACTGCAACTGGTTCACATAATTGAGTGAAGCCACAGCCATGTTGTATTGTTCTTGCCCCCAGGTTGTTCCGATGTGCAGCTCCTGGAACCGTGCAGCCTTGTTGGTGCGGTCCTGGCTTTCGGCCGTCAAGCCAGCGTAGTGCTTGGCGCGGGCCAACCCGATGTTATGCCATCCATAGCCAGGAGTGCTGCCCTGTTTCACCAGCACATCGGTGAGCAACGAGTCGGCTCGCGCGGGTTCGCCGTGATACAGGGCCAGGGTTCCCCGCATGTAGTAGTATTCTTTGGTGGTTTTTTCAGGGCTCTGCTCCCGCTCTTCGGCCTCTTGGAAGAACAACTCCGCTTCATCAAACTCTCCCATCGAGAGCTTGAACTCGGCGTAGTTGTTGCTGGAATACGCGCCATTCTGGATCAGCAGGTCGTAGTACAGGTTGGCCGAATCAATGTCCAGCAGGTAGTCGTGGATCATCGCCTTGTAGTGGTACGTGCTGAGGTACTGCCGGTTGAGGTAGTTCGGATCGTACAACCCATTGTTCACGGCGAAGTCCTTGCGGATCTTGCGTATGGCCGAATCGAGGCACTTGTTGGCCGCCGCCACATTTTCCGCGACCGAGTTCTTCAGGAATGGGAACCGCTTGGACGTATACATCCGGTTGCGGTGATACATCCACGCCATGGTATTGTACGCGTCGAGGCTGGTTTCGATTTGCATGTTCCGGTCGCGCACATGCCGGGCCACCTCCATGGCTTCCTCCTGCATTTCCACGTTTTGGTAGCACCGGTTGAGGAAATAGGTGATCAGTCCGTAGTCGAAGTGATACCGGTAGTTGGCGCTGTACACAGCGTAGTTATTGCTTCGCGTCCGCAACTGCTTGTCGTAGTCTTTCTCGATGCGGTTCAACGCCTTCACCAGTGGTGCGATGGCCTTTCGAAATCCGAGCTCATCGTTGGCACGGAAAAAGAGGAATCCTCCTTCCAGCATGTACCCGACGTGGTAGGTGCTGTCGCGTCGGATAAAGCTCCGCGCCTTCTGAAGCATCTTCTCGTCGAAGAACGACGTGGTGCCCTCGTTGCGCTCCCGATCGATCTGGTCGCGCACGCGGTTTTGCCCGGCGGCTGCAAGCGCCAGGAACAGGCAACCTATCGCTATGAAGGCTCGCATCTCTGCTAACTCAGGAATTTTTGGCAATACCCATCTTCGCCAGGCGGTTTACTTCGGCGTCGGTCAGCTGGCCAAGCACGGTCCGGGCCGCCTCTTTGTTGCGGAAAATCAGGCGGTGGTGCAAAACCGGTTGCGCCAGCGCTTTGATATCGTCTTCGATGACAAAATTCCGCTGGTTGACCAGCGCCCAAGCCTTGAGGCACTTGATGAACGTGATACCGCCGCGCGTCGAGCAGCCCAACGCGATCTCCGGGTGCTGGCGTGTGGACTGAACCAGGCGGACGATGCCCCGAACGAGTTCCGGGTGGATGTGCACCTGCTCGGCTTCTTTCTGAAGGTTGATGATATCCTGGTAGGCCAGCACTTGCTTCACCGAATGCTTGGAATCGCCGATCTCGAGGTAATTGGAGTAAATGTCAAACTCCACCTCTTCCGTCACGTAGCCCATCGAAATTTTCATGAAGAAGCGGTCGAGCTGAGCCGCCGGCAGCGGGTAGGTTCCCTCCATCTCGATCGGGTTCTGCGTGGCAATGGTGAAGAAAAAGGGATCCAGCTCAAAGGTGGTGTCGCCGGAGGAGATCTGGTTTTCCGCCATACACTCCAGCAGGGCACTCTGCACCTTCGGTGAGGCCCGGTTGATCTCGTCGGCGAGCAGCACGTGGGTAAAGAGCGGGCCGCGCTTGAAAACAAAGTCCTTTTTCGCTTCGTCGAAGATGTACGAACCGATCAGGTCCATGGGCAGCAGGTCGGGCGTAAACTGCACCCGCTTGAAAGCGACGCCGCCTTGTGGGCTGTGAAAGTCGGTGGCGGCCTCGGCGATAGACTGCGCGAGGGTCTTCGCGAGGACAGTCTTTCCCGCGCCCGGGTTGTCTTCGAGCAGGATGTGGCCACGGGCAATCAGGGCCGTGATGACGTACTTTATTTCCTGGGGTTTGCCCCGGATGATTCGCTCGATGTTTGAGGTCAGGGCTACAAGTTTAGATGCGGTCATACAGCGTTGGGTTCTTGGTCAGGTGATGTAACGGGTTGTTGAAAATAGCGCATGGCGCGGATCAGGTTAAAGTAGTTCAGGAAGGCAGCGAGCAAGCCGGTCTTGGTGCGGATGGCGCTACCCAGCGATTTCGCGAAGGCATCGACCACCTCACGGTCCTCGTCGCGCATCGGCTGCCCGGAGTACTTGAGGCGAAGGTAAGTCAACATGAAGGCTTCGAAGCCTGCCTTCAGGCTTGGATCAACCGTCTGCCGGGCATAGGTCAACGGGGTCTCGGTTTCCCGTTCGAGGCCTGCCATGTGCAGCCGGTACAAGGCTGCGCGGTAGACCTGGTCAGCCCGTGCCGTTCCCCGCGCAAGGCCCTGGCGCGTCAGCCGATAAAGGAGGTATAACAGTGGGGCGAAGAGCAGCAGGACCGCAACGACAGCCAGGCCTTTTGCCGCCATCCACGCGATTTCCTCGAAGGTGATCTTCTTCTTCGGCTTTTCGTCGAGCAAGGAATTTCCCTTCCCCTCCTCTTCTTTCTTCTTCTCCTCCGGCCGGCGGATGTGAATCTCATCGGCGATGATCGGCGCGGGGAATGCCGCCACCTGCGGGTCGATGGGCATGCCTTTACGCAACTCCGGAACCTGGCGCGACTCGTCCATGTAGGATACGATGATGACGGAGTCGCCGGGGTTCAGGACGCTGAGGGTCGTATCCTTCTTGTTCAGCAGCACCCGGCACATCGACACATCAATCGGGCGCGTCAGCGGGTTCTTCAACTGGTAAGGTTTCTCCAGGTAGAGCAGCGACTGGAAGCTGGCGGTAATTCGTTTTGCAGGAATGTCAATGGATTCCGCTTTTGCATCCAGCACCAGCCATGGGTCGGGCGGCGGCAGCGGCGGTGTTCCATCCGGTCGCGGCGCCGATTGCTGGTCCTCGTTTCCGATGGTCATGTCAAAATCCAGCCACCCGTACTCCGGGAAATACACCTGCGTCCAGGCGTGCGCCTGGCTGGCATAAAACCAGTACCACCCCTTGTTCTTGTCGCTCCGGTTGACGGTGGCAAATCCGGTAGTGAACCGCGCCGGGATGCCCATGGCCCGCAGCATGAACAGCGATGCCCCGGCATAGTAGGTGCAGTAACCCGCGTGGGTCTTGAACAGGAAATCATACAGCATCCGGGAACTCGGGATGTTCGGGTCATCCATCCGGCCGGGCTTGAGGGTATACCGGAAGATCCGCTTACCATTCTCATTCCTGCGCAGGAAAAAGTCTCTGACAGCCAGTACTTTATCTATTGGCTTTACATGTTTTGGTGCAAGTCCAAGTGCAAGCTTGCTGATGGAGTCGTAGATGCCACCCGTGGGCTGGCGGGTATAATATTCGTAAAAGGCCGGGTCGACATCCCGGTAGTCGGTGATGGTCCGGAGCTCATCGTGCCGCTGCTCCTGGAAACCTTCCAGCATAGGGCTGGCCGAGACGTTGTAGACGAAGTAGGCGTTGTTCAGTTCGGACACATAGGACTGTGTACGGTATGCCGACAGGAACTGCTTTTGGAAGTCTTTTTCCACCGGGATGGTCTGGATGGAAAACACATTGGCGGGACCGAGCACGGCATGCTTCCAGGCATCGGCCGACAGGTAGACCTGTGCATTCACGATCTTCCGCAAGCGAGGGCCTTGCGCCTTGCGGATGATGGACGTGTCCATAAAGGAATAATACATGGGCAACTCTGCCGGGTCGACTTCGAATTCATCCATGGACGGTACGTTCACGTCGCGCGTGAAGCTCTCCTTGACCGGGTCGTACCGCGTGAGGTAGTGGTACACGAAATACAGGGGCTGCGGGTCACCGTTATCAAAGTAGTTGTCGAGCTTCGCGCAGAACATCAGCCTGTCCGACTGGCTCATGCGCGTATTGACCTTCATGGTATCCTTCAGGCGGAAGCCATCATCATCGTGGTCCATCAGGCCATACCGGTCATCGTAATCGTTTTTCTTGTCCTGCCCATCTCCTCCTTTGCCGTTTTTGTCGCCACTGGAACCGCGGGCAGCGAGCTCCTTCTCCACGGCGTTAACGGTGCCGCGAAGCAGGCGGTCGGTGATGACGAACGCGAGCAGGACCACCAGCAGGAACCCGGCCAGGCGCAGTGCCAGTCGTCCGGACCGCTTCCACGAAACCTCAATCCGGTCGCGGAGCAACGGCGAAAGAAAATACATGTACAACCCGTACGCCAACACCGGGAACAGCTTCGTCAGCAGGTACTCGATGCTGAGGTCGATGGTGTCTGCGGAGATCACCAGCGTGGCGATCACGAGGATACCGAAGATCACGATGTACGACCACCGGATCTTTGCCAGGAGCAGTCCAAAGCCCCAGCCGAAAAGGAAGAGTGTGCTGTACAACTGGAAGCGGGCGGTCGTATAGAATACATCAAACTCGCCCGGCAGGCGGCTGATGATCCGTTCCGCCGCCGCATACGCGATCCAGAGCAGGATGAGCGTCACCACCCAGCGGGCACGGTAATAGTATAACGTGTAGGACCCCAGCAGTCCCGCCGAAAACCAAAGCACCTGGCTTGCCACGGAGGTGGTCAGCGCCGTATAGGAAAAATTCAGCGCCTGGATGGTAAGCAAGCCGATGAGCAGGGTCGGAAGCACCACCAGCACCCACCGCACCATCAACTGTTCAAACTTCTCCCTCCTGTCCATGCTATACCTGTTCAAATGCGACTGTAGTAGTCAGCCATGCCTGCGGCCGCTGCCGAAGTAACGACTCAATTTCTTTTTCATTGCGGAGCAAGTCCTTGCGCAACCCGCTGATCATCCACGGTTTGCTCAACGCATCCGCAGGCTGCGGCTCCGGCGCAAAGAAAATGTCTTTTACCTGAAACCGGAAAGGCGACGGGATGGCTTCCGAGAGTTTGACCACCACTACCGGCACGGCATCCGGAAGCCGCTTGATCAACGTGGCTATCTCGGATGACGGCACCAGCGAAGGAAGGCAAACAAATGCCGCCTTGCCGGGGTGTACAAATGCCGTCGGGGCGTTGTTACCCTGCCAGGCTGCCGCCGCGATCTGAAACAGTTCGCGCTTCTTCTCGCCCACGCCGGCCAGGTGTGGCACTTCCTGGTCGGGAGGTATCCGCACATCGTACCCGTTCTTCGCGAGGGCTTCAAAGAGGTTGCGGACGTAGTCTTTGTATACGTTGAGCATCTCCTGCTCAAAGGCGCCAGGCTCCTGCCGCAGGCCATTGTAATAGCTCACATAGAAGTACAGGTGCGAGGCATAAGGGTCCTTGATCTCGGGAATGCGAACCACCAGCTGGCCGCTTTTGGCATAGATCTTCCACACAATCCGGCGGATGTTGTCCCCCGTCTCAAACTCCTTGTAATTGACATACTCTCCTTCCACGCGCTTGGAGACATCGATCCGGTGCTTTTGCTCTTCGGTGGAGTGTGGCTGTGCAGCCACCGTCTTCGGGGGCTGTGGTTTTGGCAAGGTATACACCTGCTTGACGGCGTCGATGGTCGTGGGCAGAGACACCAGCGACAGCATATCGACGAACGTGACCAGGACGTGCTCGACATCATGGATGCCGCGGTCATGCAGCCAGGTCCTTCCCTCGCCGCGGATCCCGGAACGCCAGAGCTGACGGCCCTTCCGGATGTTCTGATCCAGGAGCACCGGCAGTGAAAGTTGCTTGTCGGCAAACACCAGCTGCGCCTGGACAGAACCAAACAAGGGACGCCACAATTGACCGTGGAATGAAACGCCGATGGCTACCCACCCGGCCTCCGCTTTCTGGCCATCGCCGAACCTAACTTCGAGGGCTACCGCCTTCCTTTTCAATTGGTTACGGAAATACAACCAGGTGACCAGCGCCGCACCGGTACTGAACACCACGAGGGCGATGAGGGTCCACTGGATCAGTAAGGCAAAGAGCCGGATCACGAGCCACAAGGAAGTATCTTCCTGGCCGTACTCATTCCGAAGCCACGACATGAGGAACCAGAAGGATGCCAGGGAGAGCAAGAGCGTCCACCGTACCCCTGCCTGCTGGGTCCAGAAGGAAGTTTTTCGCAAAAAGCCGGACAATGTCAGCGTACGCATCAATCAGTGCTCACAAGAAAGTAAAATAATGCTAATAACGCCCGCTGCTAGCTCCCGGTTTGAAAAATTGTCTGGAAAACCATCCCGGTGACCCCGGCGGCGTTACTTCTCCATGTTGCGGAGGTATTCCTGGGTGTGGAGGTCATAGATGGACATCCGCTCGATCCAGATGTAATCCGGAAACCCGACGTCGGTATTGATGATAACCCCGATGATGGTAATGACATACCGAAACTGCGCATCCTCTTCCGGAAGGTTCCCCAGTACTTTCTCTACCTGCCGGTTGACAATCTTGGTAAACGTCACCAGGGGTACTTCCGACTCGAGGATCTGCCGTTTGTGAAGGAGGGCCAATTGCTCGAGCGTTTGCTCCTGGTAGTCGGGCTCCCGCGGCTCCTGGCGGGAGATGGCGTTCTTCTTGAGTTTGTTGAGGGCGGCCACCAGTGCGCCGCAGCAAGTGCTGGCATGTTGCTGCCCCTCCCGTTTGAGCGAACCCCACCCGCCGTCCATGGAGTAACCGATGTGCGGACCGACGAGGAGCATGGCCGCGCCGCTGTCGGGGACGTGGTGAGCGTAAGCGCTCAGACCGGTAAGCCCCGTAAACGGCAGCCCGCCGAGTCCGCCAAAGTTGAAGGGACCCTTGATCATTCGTCCGTTAAACGGGCTCTTGGTGTTCATGACATCGTCGACGCAGGTGGATTCGCCCAACAAAATCATCTCCGGCCTTATTTTGTGGACGGCATAGAGAAAGAACAGCAGTGAGTCGGTGTATTCGTTGAACGGGACGGCACCGGGAAACATCTTGTTAATCTCATCGTCAAGAATACGGGCCTTGTCTTTTGGCACTTCCTGGGGCTTTGGCCTTTCGGTGCGCGGTGCGCAGGAAACGATGCAAAAGATGGCCAGGGTGACTGCAGCCAGGATACGTAATGGGGTTATCGGCGACCGGTGATGCATAGCGGACAGATGGCTGATCGACTTTATAAAGCTACCGTGGTTGTCCACCACCGCGTCATGACTTTGGTCAGCGGGAAAGAGAACAATCCGCAGGAATAGACCGTGCGGGCTTCGCTAACAAACTTTGGAAACAAAGCGCTAATTTGTTGTCTCAAACACATTTACCGAAAACCAACGCTATCATCCATGGAATCAACTGAATCCCCTACGCCTTCCGCTGCCCCGGAAGTGAAAATCGAATTGGACCGTACAGCCCTGCGCAGCCTTTATGAGGCCGGAGGGTGGGCCACTTTCCTTTCCATCCTGGGTTTTATCATGACGGGGATCCTGGTCATCATGGGGCTATTCATGGGCGTCATCTTCTCTAATCTG
>JAYRXB010000225.1:0-3836 GCA_041917735.1 Cyclobacteriaceae bacterium | reverse complement strand
CTCACCTGCGGTAGGGTGACCGAGGAACTGAAGTAGCATGAGCGTGGCCCGTTTCACAGCCGTGCCTGCTACCGGTTACCGCTATGGCTTCTTGTTTGCCCTGGCACTGGTCTTTTCCTGCTCAACAGGTGAAAAAAAGACCGCGCGGTTAACCGACTTTCACATCCTAACGCTGGAAGGTGAGACGGTTGACGTGAGCAAGTACCAGGGCAAACGAGTCTTTATCAACGTGTGGGCAACCTGGTGCCGGCCGTGTGTACAGGAGATGCCCACCATTGCCGAAGCCATGAAGCAGCTGGAAGGTGAAAATGTGGTTTTTATTTTTGCATCTCCCGAGGATCCCGAGGAAATCATCGGATTTCGCGACCGCCGGGATTTTCCCTTTGACTACGTTCGACTCACCAACCTGGAGTCGCTTTCCATTGAGGCACTTCCCACCACCTTTATATTCGATGTTGACGGTAACCTGGAGTTTGGCGAGGAGGGGTTCCGCAATTGGAGTACCCCGGATAACCTGTCCATCATTAAAGCTTCTGCACCATGAAGTTGAATGTATGCCTGTTGATCCTGGTCATTGCCGCTGCGTGTGGCGACCGGAAGGAGTCAATAACGATGCAGTGGCAACCCTTGCCATCGCCCGCCGATTCGCTCACCGCCGAACCCCACCTGACAACGGACCCTTCCGGTGCGGTCTTTCTTTCCTGGATTGAACGTCATCCCGATACCAGTGTATTCTACTTCTCCCGGTTGAACGACACGACCTGGTCATCGCCCCAGGCCATTGCCAGGGGTTCGTCGTGGTTTATCAACTGGGCCGATTACCCCATGGTGGCCTCCGATGGCGGGGCCAACCGCGTAGCGCACCTGCTCGACAAAAGCGGTGAGGGCAAATTTGCCTATGACGTGAAGATGTTTTTCTCTACCGACAGCGGGACGACCTGGCAAGATCCCCTGGTGCTGCACGATGATGGCAAGCAAGCAGAGCATGGCTTTGTTTCGTTGGTGCCGTTCGATGGAAAGATTTTTGTCACCTGGCTTGACGGAAGAAATACAGCCATGGAGGGCATGGAGAACATGGACCACAGCGGCCATCACGGAGCCATGAGCCTGCGGGCCGCCATCATGGATTTTTCGGGAAAGAAACTGCAGGAGTGGGAATTGGATAACAAGACCTGCGATTGCTGCCAGACAACGGCTGCGATCACGGAAAGCGGACCCGTTGTCATTTATCGCGATCGTTCCGACGAGGAGATCAGAGACTTGTCCATCGTGCGGCTGATCAACGGACAGTGGACGGAGCCCGTGCCCGTACACCGCGACAATTGGAAGATTGCCGGTTGCCCGGTCAACGGACCCCGCGTTGCGGTTCAGGGCGGCCAGGTGGCCGTAGCGTGGTTTTCAGCAGCCACCGACCCGGCGCACGTGAATGTTGCATTCTCCGACGATAATGGCGAATCCTTCGGCAACGCAATTTCCATTGACGAAGGCCAGGCCACTGGCCGGGTAGATATTGAATGGGTCGATGATCAGCGGGTAATGGTCACGTGGATGGAAGGACCGCTCATCAAGGCGGCCATTGTTGATGTGGACGGTCATCGCGATGTTCCGTTGGTTCTCGCTGAATCAACCGAGGCGCGCTCCAGCGGGTTCCCGCAGTTGACGCGTGCAAGCCATGGCATGGTGGTGGCCTGGACCGATGACAATGCCAAGCGGGTGAAGACGGGATTTCTGAAACTAAACTGATTACTCCATGCGGACCACAATCATTCTTCTTTCGTTAGTTATTCTAACCGGCTGTTCCAAGGCCAAACGGGATAACCCAGTTGAGCAGAAACCCGAGGCGACGCCGGCGGTTCAACCCAAGGATGATGCCGTGGTCATTGCCAACCAGGACACGACCGACTCCATCAAGGGAAGTATCCGGGCAAAAGCGGAAGGTCAGATTGGCAGCACAACGATCTCCGTTCGGTATCACTCGCCGGCCGTTCGGGGCCGCATCATCTGGGGCGGACTTGTGCCGCTGGACCAGGTGTGGGTGACCGGGGCCCACATGGCTACGAAGGTGGAGTTCAGCGAAAATGTCACCATCGGTGGTAAGCCTGTGCCAGCCGGCGCCTATGGCTTATTCTCATTTCCCGGAAAGGACACCTGGACGTTGGTACTGAACAGCAACTGGGAGCAGCACCTCACGGATGAGTACGACCAAAACCTGGATGTACTTCGTCTGACGGTAAAGCCCACGCGACTCGGTGTCCCTCAGGAGCGACTGCAGTATGCTGTGGTTCAGGATTCCCCCACGCAAGGTAAGCTGGTCGTTCGGTGGGAGTGGGTTGAAATTGCACTGCCCGTGACGGTAATGCCTTGACCTTGCATGAGCGTCATTGATCAGGTTCGTTTGCTGACCGAGGCCGTCCACCCGCTTTCCGATGGTGCGTGGAAGTCCTTTGCCGAAATCTGGCAGCCGTTTGAAGCCGCGCGAAAAGAGATTCTTACGCATGCGGGTGAGCGTGAGCGGTTCCTGTACTTTGTGGCGGAAGGCGTGCAGCGGGTGTATTATGCCGACGACCAGGGGCGTGAGGCCACGCTCGTGTTTACCTATGCTCCGTCGTTTGGTGGTGTGCTCGATGCCTTGATGCAACAGTCGGCATCACGCTATTATTATGAGACCCTGACTCCATCGCGCTTCCTGCGGGCACCTGCTGAGAAATTGTTTGCTGTCATGCGGGTTCATGGCGACGTGGAATCGCTGGTGCGAAAGGGCGTTACGGGCGCTATGTCGGGTGTGCTCGAGCGACTGGTTGAAGTGCAGAGCTTTTCCGCAGAAGACCGGTTTCGTTCACTCCTGGCACGAAGTCCGCATATCCTCCAGCTTGTCCCGCACAAATACCTGGCGAATTACCTGGGCATGGACGCCACCAACTTCAGCAAGCTGATCAACCGAGTGAAAATTTAGCCTCCCCGGGAGAAATGTTGGTAAATGCCAAGGTTCCGAGCGTGCAAGGCTTCCACTTTTGTGAAAACATCGCACCATGAAAGCAATTGACGCACAGGCGCTGCTGAATGATCTGGAGCAGCAGGTAGAAAAGCAGCTCGCGGAGGTCGTTCGCACGTACCAGAACATGAGTTCGGAAATTCTCCTCCGGAAGCCCGCGGACGGAGGATGGAGTGTGGCCGAATGCCTTTGGCATCTTAACAGTTATGGCGTGCACTATTTGCCTCGTATCGCGAAAGGGTTGGCGGCAACTACCGCTTCCTCATCTCATTTCCGAAGTTCCTGGCTTGGCGCCTGGTTCACCCGTCTGATGAAACCCGGTCCGAAGATGACGAAGTTGCGGGCGTTCAAGAACCACATTCCGTCAGGCATACAGGACCCGCATGCCGTAGTGGCGGAATTCATTCGCCAGCAGGAAGAACTGCTGGGGTTGTTGCGTCGCGCACAGCACGCTGACCTGAATGCAGTTCGGGTGGATCTTTCGATTGCAACGTGGTTTACCATGAAGCTTGGCGATGTCTTTCAGTTTCTGGTGGCGCATCAGGAACGACACCTGGTGCAAGCTCGCCGGGTCATGGGTTAACGGCCGGGAACTTTCCCGGTGAACGCAGGCTGGCGGCTTTCGAGTTCTTGTCGGGCCCGGAATCATTCTTTACATTCGAGATATGAATCGTTTGAATGGATGGGGTATGCTGATGTTGATGGGCGTTGCCATCGGATGCTCGGTTGGAAATAAGGAAGAAAAGGATAAGCAAAAGCCAAAGGACAACATCGCCCGGACCTATGACCGTGACAAGCGATTGAAGAATGAGGTGCCCATGAAGGACGGAAAGCGGCACGGCAT